>WBUR01000010.1 GCA_008933615.1 bacterium
GCACTTCAACTGCACTCCGCAGCCCGTTTATCGCTCGATCAAGAGGGCGGGTGACGGGGCAACTTCTGGATTAAGTAAACCCGGATGGTTTCGAGCGGACAGTTTGGATATCGGAACAAAAAATACAGGCCAGCAAGCTGCCGTCACCGGATCAGCCGCGGCGATGATTTATACTGGCGGGGCATTAACGAAAGATAAGCAAGATGCAATGATGGCCGAGATAAAATCGTGGATAGGTACTCCATATAGATTTGGTATGGTGGAAAAAGGAAAGGGGACAGATTGTTCCGGGTTCGTCGGATCGGTATTCAAGAAAGTGTTAAATGTAGATCTGCCAAGACAATCCGCAGAAATGTATAGCGCCGGAGAACCCATCACGCAGAAAGACCTGAAATTTGGTGATCTGGTCTTTTTTCAAAATACATATAAAGGGTCAAAAGGGGCATCCCACGTAGGCATCTGGGTCGGTGACGGTAAATTTGCTCATGCGAGCACAACCGTTGGCGTTACGATCTCTGAGTTATCTGAAGATTATTATACAAAACATTATTTAGGCTGCAGAAAGATAATAAAGAACTGAGACTGTGGCAAAATGAACCTTAATCGGATAGTGATAGGAAAGTTTTAATTGTTATTAACATTATAGTTTCGCCCGTCTAACCAATCCCCGGTTAATTGCAGTTTCCCAATATATAATGCTGACTCTGCGCATTGACTCATGAATTCAATCAGGCCAGTCAATATTTATGCGCGCTCTATTTTTTATCGCCAATATTAAAAAGGGCATTGAACGATGATTTATCCCTATATACAGTTAGCGCGATAAGAATTATTCCCAGCGTTATAATAGTTGTAGTAAATCCAATAGTAACGATCAACGGAGCAATATCTAATTCAACCAAAGCCATGGACGAAAAAAAAAAGGATCGCAACAAATTTAACAAGACGGGAAACGATTGAATATTGAGGAAAATTTTCTTTAAGCAGTGCATTATAAACGGTTGAAGAGGTGCGTGATGCAATAATCCAACCTAATCCAAAAATTAGCAGCGCTGTAATTAGCTTTGGGATAAAAACCACGCATTGTTGGATTAGGCCGGACAGCGCTGTAAGTTTCATCGCATCGAGGGAGGAGTTGAGAAAAATTAGAAAAATAACAAAAAAAATCGCATTCCCAATTAAATTGAAAACGGCGTATCTTACGTCGGCTTTAGACAGTTGCTTGTCGCCACTGTAATCTTATAAACAGCTTTTCAAATCTTAATACTACAAGCAATTGAACAACTATCCTCTTTACAAGCCATCCAATTAGCCAACCAATTAATAACAAAATAATTCCAGCTAATAGGCTTGGCAAATAATTGATTATCTGTCTTCCAAAATCGAGAAACAGACTTTCTAAATTGTTATCCATTTTAAACTCCTATCTTCTTTGGTGATTTTAATAATAGTTTCCACAAGGGCTCCCTTTCTTCGTACTCTTTTACCCAAAGAACCGGACATGCCGCTTGTTCAGTTATTTCCTGCGAAACCGAACGACCGAATAAAAGTTCCAGAAACTCTCCCGTCGATCCGCCCATCGGAATGAGATCTACTTTCCTAAATTCATCAACAACGGTCTTGACAATGTCAGCGTCCCTGATGATCACAACATCCGCGACAAGTGAATTTTCCACAATCAGTTCTTTGACTTTTGATTCTCTTTCCACTCTTTCACTTAAGGTTGTTTCGGGATCATATACCAAAAGAATAGTTAGCTTGCACTTAAAGTAGTCTATTAACGCAGGAGCAATTTCGGTTGCCAAAATGGTGTGTATATCAATTGTAAAGGTTGATGTTTTGACGTTCAAGAATACCGTGTAAAACGGCAACCTCCCCTGGAAATTTACGAATAACGCTTTCAATGATCGATGAAAAAAATCTTTCAAAAAAATCCGGATGTTTTCGCCTTCCGACCAAAATAAAGTTACACTCTTGTTCCTCGGCCGTATTCACAATACCCTGAGATATCCTGTATGATACATTCAGGATTGACCGTGCAGCAACGTTCTCGTTTGGCGGCGACCTCATTGGCAGGATCAAAAAGCGGCTTAATTCTCACATGGTCGCTTATCTCGGCAACTAGCGGACTTTTTCTCTGACTTCGTCAACATGCAAAAATAGTATTTCAGCCTTCGATTTCTTTGCAATAGCCACGGCAATGTGCGTTAGACCGATCACCGATTCAACATTTGAAAGAGGTAATAATACTCTATACTGCTTTAATTCCAGCTTTTCTAAAGTTCTGACTTTTCGTATATGTTCTATCTCCCTGTGTGAGGCCCATTTCTCTACTGAGATGAACTTCCGTGTCAAATTTGTTCATAAATAAACCTCTCACTGAACATCAGGAATAATTTAATGATCTTTGGATTTTAATTCAAAGCATTATTTAGGATGAAAAAAGTTTGGAGGGTTAAGAGTTGTCAGGTTTGGACCAAAAAAAGGACATGCTTACGCAAATAGTTGACCATTAGCGGCGTTGCTGGATTGAGAAAACTTATGGATTGATCATAAGGTTGAATTGTCTGTAAATGCCGATTCTATTATTCGAGCAAGTTCCCTGATTTGGTAGGGTTTTGTCAGCACGTTTGTAAATCCGAAATTCTTGTAGTTTGCCATAATGGGATCGTTGGAATAGCCGCTGGAAACAATTGCTTTTACGTTTGGATCGAAGTCTATCAATTGCTTGATTGCTTCCTCTCCACCCATGCCGCCCGGAATAGTCAGATCCATGATAACAACATCGAAAGGCGACCCCGCATTTTTATGCTTGATGTACATTTCGATAGCTTCTTTTCCGTCCTTTGCCGTGCGAACCTGATAACCGAGTTCCGTAAGCATAGTTTCACTCATCTCTGCTATGATGTCTTCATCGTCCATGATTAATATTTTGCCGTGAGCCGGCGCCGGGCGGCTTTCCTGAACCTTTTGTACCGGCATAATATTCTTAGATGCGGGTAACACAATGATAAAAGTGGTGCCTTTACCGGAGATCGACTCAGCAGTGATTGCGCCTTCATGATTCTTAATAATCGAATATGATGTTGCAAGTCCTAATCCGCTCCCGGTCTTTTTGGTCGTAAAATACGGATCAAATATTTTCTGTAGATTCTCCGGTGCTATTCCCATACCCTGGTCACGGACGGCGATCTTTATGTAATTTCCCTTTTTCAGAAGGACACCGTATTTTGTATTGTCCGAGTCGAAAATAATATTCAGCGCCTCTATTGTGACGACACCGCCATTGGGCATGGCCTGTCGGGCATTAATGATCAAATTATTGATGACTTGGCTCATTTGACCGCCATCCATATCGACCTGCCAGAGATTAGGGGAGATCGCGAACTCGCACCGGACATTCGAACCTGCAGAGGAAAAATTAGCCGAATCACGAAGCAGGTCTGAAATGCTTGAGGTTTTTCTTACCGGTGCGCCGCCCTTTGAAAAAGTTAATAATTGCTGCGTAAGGTCACGCGCTCGTTCCGACGCCTTTTCGGCGCGTATCAAAAGTTCAAGTGATTTTTCTTTATTCCCGTGTTCCAGTTTCATTTTGGACATGGAAATGTTGCCAAGAATTGCCGATAAAATATTATTGAAGTCGTGCGCAATCCCGCCGGCCAGTATTCCGATGGATTCGATTTTCCGCGCCTTCAGAAGTTCTTCTTCCATTTTCAAACGATCCGTAGTGTCGCGGAAAACAACCACCACGCCAAGCAGGTTACCGTCTTTATCCTGAATAGGCGCGGCGTTGTCGGTGATAATGTGACGTTCTTTGTTTCTATGCATGATTAATACATGATCAGCGGCATCGGCAATTCGTTTGGTCTTTAGAACTTTGTCAACGGGATGGTCAATAGACTCTTCGCTTTTGATGGATCTGAGAGGGAGGATCTGTCGAATCGGTTTATCAAACGCTTCTTCCTGCGTATATTGCGTGATCAACTCCGCGCTTTTGTTCATTAGCATCACTCGTCCCAAAATATCCGTTGTGATCACTCCTTCGCCGATCGACCGTAAAGTGACTAATAGACGGCCTTTTTCTTCTGCCAAAGCTTCATTTGCCTTCTTTCGGTCTGTAATGTCTCTAAAATTAAGAACGATTGCTCCAATGCTAGGCTCGGTCAAAAGATTATTGGCCACGCCCTCCATCCATCGCCAGGAACCGTCCTTATGAAACATTCGGAACTGTATCGTCAGTATGTGTCTGGGCCGTTTCAGCAGTTCATTAAACAATGATTCAGTTTGCTTTCTATCATCGGGGTGGATGAACTGGAATAAATTGACCGTCAATGTTTCTTCTTGGGAATGGCCGACAATGTGCGAAAAAGATGGGCCTACGTATGAAATTATGCCGTCACCGGAAATGAGTATTAAGGCATCCGAACTGTTCTCAACTAAAGCCCGGAATCGTTTATCGTTTTCTCTGAAAGCCTCTTCTGCCTCTTTTCTCTCCGTGATGTCCCTGTAATTAAATACGATGGCCTGTACACTGGGTTCATGTGTCAGGTTATTTACTACACCCTCCATCCATCGCCAGGACGCGTCTTTGTGTTTGATTCGAAACTGCAGCGATTGTACGCTGCCTTCCTTTTTTCTTAAAACGGTCATTTGTTCCAACACAGTCGAGAGATCGTCGGTGTGAATCAGGTCAAATACATTGGTTCCGACAAATTCATTTGCAGAATAACCCAGCACACGGTTTGTCGAACGGCTGGTGTATAGTACGATGCCGTACGGATTGATGAGTGAAATAGCGTCGGAGATATTTTCGAGCAATGCTCTGAAATGTTTAACGCTTTCTCGCAGCGCTTCTTCGGCTCGTTTACGTTTAGTGATTATTCGCGCTACAAGGATAATTTGTCGAACATGGCCAAGTTCATCTACAGCCGCATTCCATTGCGATTCGATATGTTTATATTCATCGTCTTGAATAATCAGCCGATATTCGATCCGTTTGTCGGAGTCGCCTTTTAGAACGTCATGAAAAGTCTGGAGGGTCAAACCACGATCGCCGGGATGAACATCAGAAAAAAAATCATACCCGGTTTCGATCTTTTTATTGTTCAGTATCCGGTGATAAGATGATGAAGCAAAGGTGATATGCCCCTGCGAATCAAGAATGAGGAGCATATCTGAAATGGTATGGTCGATCAACTCGAAAGTATCAATGCTGCGTTTATCGTTTTCATTGAGAATTTCGTAAGATTCTGGAAATTTAGACTTCAGTAGTGCGCGTTGCATCGCCGGGCCCAGCAGTTCGAGCTCATTCTTGAAAATATAGTCTGATGCGCCGTTTCTGTAACAGGCTATTGCAGTTTCTTCGTTATTGGGAAGGGTCAGAATAATGACCGGGGTTTTTGGGGAATGTTCTTTAACTATTTTTAGCGCTTTCAGGCCGTTCAGCGATGCAACGTTGTAATTAGATATCACGATATCGGGATTAAACCCTTTAAGTTGTTCTTTCAGCTCATCTTCAGCTGCAACTTGTTTCAGCTTGAACAGTATCTGTGATGACAAAAGAGAACTGACGATCAACTTTGCTTCAGAAATGGAATCTTCAACTAAAAGTACGCGAATATCATTATCCATCATATGCCCCAAGAGAAATGCAACTTTAATTGTTACTTACCAGCTACCGACTGATTTCCAATTTAGTAAAATGACACCGATCTTACAAGAACATAGTATCACAGGCGTTAAAATAATGTCATTCTATTTCAGAATGGCCCGGAGCAAGTTTAAAAATTCGCGCCCATCATTCTGAACCAGCCGGAAATTTTTGTAAGCGCTTTTGTATGATGGATTAATTTCGTAGGCTTTTTTGAATTGTGTCATCGCTTTAATAAATAAATTACGACATTGGATCAAATAGACCGTTCCGAGTGAGTTATGCAGATCGGCATATTTTGGATTTTCTTCAACGCCTTTTTCCAAACGTTTTCTATAATCTAACAACACTTTTTCGTCTTTGCCGGCGCCGCCAAACAGAAACTTAAGATAAAATCCGTGGATCGTTTCATCCAGATTTGGCTTCTGAATGGCATCTTTAATTTCTCTAATTGTTTCAATGGCTTGTGGCAACTGATCCGATTGCAAGAGTTTTATAGTTTTTTCAATACGGTAAGTATAAAACCGGTAACCCGAAAATTCAGGAACAGTGGTTACAAGATTCTGCAAACTCTCAATCACTCTGCTAATTCGAATTGCGACAGGGGGGAGATTTCTGTCTTCAGGGCTGTTTTTTACACTTTCCAATAACAAGGTCGCAATATTTAGTTGCGGCTCAAGATAATTAGGGTTGATTTTCAGCGCCGTCTGCAATTCAGCCATGGCTTCTTCATATTTCTTGCATTTGCCTAATGCAATTCCAAGGTTATTTCTTAAATCGGCATAGTTCGGCTCCATGCCTACTGCTTTTTTTAAGATATCAATTGCATCGGATAAGTCGCCTTTTTGAGACAAAGCCATGCCCAGATTGTTGTATGATTCTACTAATTCAGGGTTTTTTTCAACGGCATGCTCAAATTCTACAATCGCTTCGTCCATCAATCCTTTGCGCATGAAAAGAAGCCCCATCTTATTATGCGAAATGGAATGCTTAACGGTCCGTATTTTATCGCGGATGAAGAAAAGTAATTCAATTTCCCACGCAATGTCCTGATGAAAAGAGCTTACCGTTTCTTTGAAATCTTCTTCGGTAATGTTTTTCATTCCATCGTCAAGCTTCTTTCTGTGAACCGTTACCACGCGTCCGGCGTCAAATATTTCCGACTGCATTGTCAGACCCGAGATATTACCTGCAGTCTGGATATGGAATATTTTACCGCCGGCAAATACATTGCTGTTCAGACCAATTTGTTCCATTGAAAAATCTTTCTTACGACTATGTAAGTTCTACAAAATTTAATTCGAATAAATTAATTAACTTCTCACATTACAGCGTAAAGTGACAACAAACATGCCTAATAACAAATTTAGTTGTAAATTATTATTATTATATGGTTTGTCCGAAAGAAACTAAAAACTGGAATGCCAAATAGTGTTAATTTTATCTTAAAAATGCAACTCATTTTTTGATAAATAGTCGCACGCATACGACGCGGTATCATCAGCATGTTTTTTGTATTCTAATTATATAGTCCAGTGGTAATTAATATTGTAAAAGAAAGAGGTGTTTACTATCTTCATTCCGTTAATACAAATCATTTAAAGCTGGACGTTAAATCTCGATGAGTGAACATGATGCATGGATGCAATTTGCGTTTAAAGAAGCCGAAAATGCATACAAAAAAAATGAGATCCCAGTAGGCGCTGTAGTCGTGTTTGAAAATAGAATTATTGGCAGGGGATACAATCAGATTGAAATGCTCCAAGACCCGACGGCTCACGCTGAAATGATAGCTATTACTTCGGCCGTTGCAACGATCGGTTCTAAGTGGCTGAATGGCGCTACGCTGTATGTGACCCTCGAACCCTGCGTTATGTGCGCAGGGTCGATTGTGCTGGCGCGAATGGATAGGGTCGTATTCGGAGCGTACGATGCAAAAACAGGGGCATGTGCGTCGCTTTATAATATTGTTCAGGACGAAAGACTCAATCACCGCGCAGAATTGATCGGCGGGGTCATGGAAGATAAATGTTCGTCTATTCTCAAGGATTTTTTTGCACAATTGCGTAAACGAACGCCAAATATGAATTAATCACTTCCTATTCATCAGCGCCCGGTAAAATTCTATCGTCTTACTTAAACCGTCCCGAATATCAACTTTCGGTTCCCATCCCAGAACTCTTTTTGCTTTACTGATATCCGGACGGCGCACAGCCGGGTCGTCCTGTGGGAGAGGTTTATGAATAATTTTACTTTTACTATTGGTTAGTTCAATGATAATCTCTGCAAATTGCAGAATAGTCATCTCGTTTGGATTGCCTATATTGACCGGCCAATGTTCGTCGGACTTCATCAACCGGTAAATACCGTCGATGAGGTCACTGACGTAGCAAAACGAACGCGTTTGTTTGCCTTCGCCAAAAACGGTAATGGGTTCGTTACGAATAGCTTGATTGATAAAGGACGGTACGACACGTCCGTCATTGGCGCGGTTACGCGGCCCGTAGGTATTAAATATACGTACAATTCGCGTGTCCACTTTATGAAATGTGTGATAGGCCATGGTCATGGCCTCCGCGAAACGTTTTGCTTCGTCGTAAACGCCGCGCGGCCCGACCGGATTAACATTGCCCCAGTATTCTTCATGTTGCGGATTGATCAAGGGGTCGCCGTACGTTTCGGAAGTGGATGCTAATAGGAAGCCGGCGTTTTTATGTTTAGCCAGCCCAAGCGCCTTGTGTGTTCCGAGTGATCCGACTTTAAGGGTTTGTATCGGCAATTCCAAATAATCGATCGGGCTTGCCGGGCTGGCAAAATGAAAAACAAAATCAACCTGCCCGTCCACATAAAGATAATTAGTTACATCATAGAAAATAAAAGTGAAATTCTCATTTCGGATGTGTTCGATATTAGCAATGCTGCCGGTGATCAGATTATCAATACTAATAACCTCATGTCCTTCTGCAAGCAAGCGGTCACACAGATGTGAGCCCAAAAACCCGGCGCCTCCCGTAACGACAATTCTCATGCATATCTCCGGTTTAACTTATCTGGAACTGAAATTCTTTCAATAAAATCATATTTCTTTTCTTAAACGGGCGGCCGGAATCATCATTTGCTCGCGATACTTTGTAATGGTTCGCCGTGCGATCGGCGTGCCGCGTTCGGTGAGTATTTTTGCCAGATCCTCGTCACTCAATGGTTTCTTCTTATCTTCCTCGTCAACGACCTGCTTTAATAGAACTTTAATCTGTTTGGTAGAGATGTCTTCGCCGTCGGAATTGACCATACCGGTCGAAAAGAAATATTTTAATTCAAAAACCCCGTAGTCCGTCTGCGCGTACTTTCCATTCGTTGCTCTACTGATCGTGGATATATCCATGCCGATTCTTAAAGCAACATCTTCAAGCTTCATGGGTTTGATGAATTCTCTCCCTTTTTCGAAAAAGTCTTTCTGAATGTCGACGATCGTTTCCACGGTTCTGTAGATGGTATCACGGCGGCGGTAAATGGAGTTGATAAGCCATTTAGCAGCCTCTAGTTTATTTTTGATAAATTCTTTTGCTTCCTTTTTTTCTTTGTTCTTTTCCAGCATCATTTTTTTATAAGCGTGATTAATACGTAAATTAGGAACGCCGTAATCGTTTAAAATGATTTCAAATTTGTCGTTCACTTTCTTGATGAGAACGTCCGGTGTGATATAGTTTTGTTCCGGCTTAATATAACCATCGCCCGGCTTGGGATTAAGTTGCAGTATGTATCCGATAACGTTTTTAATCGATTCCATAGGTATTTTGAGTTGCCGGCTGACTTTGTCATAACGGCGATTGATGAAGTCGTTATATGCTTCGTTTATGATTTGGATGGATAACGAAATCCCATCGTCATAAAATCCCGTTTTTGATCTCTCTAGCTGAATAAGAATACATTCCCTTAGATCGCGCGCAGCTATGCCCGGGGGATCCAATGATTGCACTACTTTCAAAACTTTTTCAATCTCAGCATTTGTTGTTTGCAATTCCTCTGCAATGGCCTGAATAGGGTCAATTTTGGCATTTGGTTTACCTTTTTTTTGAATTTCAGACTCGTTTTGAACCGGCTGAGACGTGTTGTTTTCCTGAATAAACGATATATGGTCGTCTCTGAAATCGTCCGCCGCTTCGGCAAAACTTTTAATTTCTTCGGCCTTTGATTTTTCAAGCACCGGCTCATCAAACATGAGGTAGCCGTCTTCGTTAATATTCCAAATAATGTATTCGCCGATCTCGCGTTCTTTTTCGTTCAGCGGAGTAAATCGAAGCTGTTCTATAAGAAAATCCGCCAGCGTCTTTTGATCGGGCTGGATCCATTCCGACTCGTCTTCTTCACTGCTAAAATCGCGAGGCGTTCGCACTTCAAAATTATTCTCGTCATTCAAAAATTTATCCCAATCAACCTCTTCCTCTTCTTTACGTTCTTTTTCACGTTCAGCCTTGATTTGTTCTTCTTCCCTCTCTTTTTCGTCTTTCTCCTGTTTCTGCAGCAGTTCCTGTTTTTCTTCTTCTTCGAGTTCCAATTCCTCTTCTTGTTCGACAACTTCTTCAAGTTCCTGAGCTTCTTCCAATAAGGGGTTCATTTCAAGTTCTTGTTTGAGCCTTTGTTCAAGCTGTTGTAGAGGCAATTGTAGCAGACTGGACAGCAATATCTGCTGCGGGGTCATCTTCATCTGCTGGCTCAAAACCTGTTTCATACCCTGGGACATCTGTCAGTTTCTCCTTAATGTCTAAGCTTGAATTTATCGCCAAGATATAATTTACGCGCTTCGGGATCATCTGCTAAATATTCGGCTGAACCGCTTTTCAGCACTTTGCCGTCGAAAAGCAGATAAGCGCGATTGGTAATAGCGAGCGTCTCGTGAACATTATGGTCAGTAATCAGAATCCCAATGCCGCGCTCGCGCAATTCTTTTACAATGGATTGGATATCTTCAACGGCGATAGGATCTATGCCTGCGAACGGTTCGTCCAGAAGTAAGAATCGGGGATTGGTCACTAACGCCCGCGCAATCTCGGTTCTGCGTCGCTCGCCTCCCGATAGCGAATACCCTTTGTTCTTCGCAATGCGCGTGATCGTCATGTCCTCCAGTAATTGTTCAAGTCTCTGCTTACGTTCCTGTCGCGAAATATCCAAAGTCTGCAGAATGGCCATGATGTTTTGTTCAACAGTCAATTTTCGGAATATGGATGCTTCCTGAGACAGATAGCCTATGCCCATGCGCGCCCGGCGGTACATTGCCATTTTGGTAATATTTTTTTCGTCGAGAAATATTCGGCCGACGTTAGGCTTGATCATGCCGGTGATCATATAAAACGTCGTAGTTTTTCCCGCACCGTTGGGGCCGAGCAGCCCTACGATTTCTCCCTGAGTAACCTGAACGTCAACGCCGTTCACTACGCTTCGACCGCCGTATTTCTTAACAAGAGCTTCTGCGCGCAAGGTTTTCTTTGCTTCACGCTGGTGGTCAATGTAATCTGCTGATAATTCAACGGTATGCGCAGACGCGCGACTCGTAGGTGTGTCACGGTTCGCATCCATATTTTGGTTTTCAAAATTAGTTTTTCCCAACTTTATCCTCATATTTTTCAGGAAAATAAGTTCCTTCCGTTCCACCCACAACTTTAAATCGGTCCAGCTTACCGGACTGTGCAAAATATAGGATGATCTTTGGGCCGGAAATTTCGTTAACGCCGCCATTATTTTCAAGATAATAAATGTTATACGCATTGCCTTGAGCTTCCAGCGTTTGCAGCTTATTATCCTCGATGGACATCGTCATTTCTTTGGCTTTCAAACGGTGAGTTTTTTTTCCACGTGAGTCTGCTTCAGACGAGGCTTCGCCATTGCCTTTAACGTAAATAGTATGTATGACCTTATTTTTAAATTGCACCTGCATGGTGTCGCCAGTCATTAAATTATTTTCATAAGTTGCCGCAGGCTTGTCTTCAAGCAACAAAATTTCTTTTTTTGTAAAAAACGTTGCCTTTTGCGATGTGGTATAGAGCTTCTCTCGAATAAAAGATACGCTGTCCTTGATAATAACTTTGTTTTTTTCAATAAACGATTCCACGAAAAGGCCCTTTGCGGATAACTGGTCCTCAGACCGGTATCTGATCGGATTGCCTATGGTATCCAATATAGGATTAGACATCAAACCCCTGCTTAAGCGAGCCGTATTCTGGCCTTTGAACTTTGTGCTGTCGTATTGTATCATATACGGGTGACCCTTCACGTTGGCATATTCCCTTCGTACATCGTAGAAACTTTCATCCCCGTAAATGGTAACGGATTCCAGGCTGTCAAATACTACCACATTTCCATAAGCAAACAGTTGTCCGATGTCCTGAAAATAGATCAAAGAATCCGCGACCAGCGTCGTTGAACGGTCAATAAATACGACGTTGCCCTGGCATACTGATTTTCTCTGCTTCGCATAATACCGTGCCTTTTCGCAGAAGATCGTACGGTGGAGATCATGTAGCGCCACATCACCGATCAGGATGGCCATCTGAAGATCCCTGAAAAATGCGGCCTGATCGCAAGTGGCCGTTAGGGTGTCCTGAGAAAATTTAACATGGCCTTTAGCTTTGAGAATATCCTTGTTGTCAATGCGCTGATTTTCGATCTCATCGGCCGCGTCAAGCCGTAAAGGATTATATTCCTCCTGTGTTTGCCGTGGCGAATTTGTTTGAGCCCGCAGCATTTCATAGCTCAATGTTAAGAGCATTAGCGCTGACAGGAGCCTATTCACAAAAACGATCATCATATCTCATGAGGCATTATACATTGCTCATTATTTGTTTTCCTTCAGCACGTTCTGCATTTCCTTGTCCATTTCATCATCCTGCTTTCGAACGTTTTTCTCGTTCTTTGAACGGATCGAACCCGTTCGCAAATCAATATCCCGTGCGGACTGTCCGTATGCATTCTTCATTTTCCAATTAGACAAGTCCTTGTTTGATTCAAATCCATATCCATTGAGCGTGTCTTCGGCAGAAGTCAGGGTCACAAAACCGTCTGCAAATACTAACTGTTTCTGGTCATCCCAGTAAATCTTTTGAGTTCGCATCATAAGTCCGCTGTCGGACACGATCACAACATTTCCAAAAGCAGAAAGATTATTCGTGGCGCCGCGAACTTCTCCGCTGTCGGAGGTCAAAGTCGCATTATGTTTTCCCTTTTCATAAAACTCTACTCGCAAACTTTGCCCGAATGTCGTCAGTTTCTGAGCGTTCCACCGCATCATATGCCTTGAAAAAAGTTCCGCCTCCACCACGCCTCTGGTTGTAAAAACAGCTTTAGAATTCCATCCTTCCTGATCAGGATTGGCCAGATCCTTACCGACCGATTCGGTGCCGGATTCGGTCAAATCGGAACAGGCAACCCCTGGGAAGAGCGCTGCAACAAAGACAAAAATTACCGTGATTTTATTTATATAAAAAACCATGTTTTACGCTAATTTCAAAAAAGAAAGCGAATTTAGATTCTGTAATTCCTCCATATGATACTGCAAGTGCCTAAGAAGCAAGTGGTAGACTTCATTGCAAGCTTTCTCTGACATCGCAATATTGTATATTCCATTGCCGTGTGAACGGGCTATCTGTCTCATAATACCCAACGATTCTTTTGACAACAATGCGCCTGAAACATTCCGCAGGTGAGATGGGCAAGATTCGCAAACCACTCGGCCATGTTCTACACTGAAATTCAGTTCTTTGTGGTCCATCACATCTCGGCAATTTTTGCATGAATCAAAGTCCATCGTGAATCCTAATCGAGTCGCGACGTGCAACATGAAATACAATAACCCGTTCACAGGTCTTTTTTCAGCGCGGTCAATTCCCTGCAGGGTTTGTACCAAAAGGTCAAATAAGTGCAAATTATCTTCATTGGCGTGGATTAAACGGTTGCACATTTCTATAATAGCCAGCGCTTCATATGTTCTGTCCAGGTCGTTATGAATTTGTAGAAACGGATCAATAACGCTCACATCTGAGACATATTGCAGGTCTCTTTCTGTCCGATCATAGTAAATGACCGAGATGTACGTAAATAATTCCAATGATCCGCCGTATTTACTCTTTACGTCGCGTGCGCCTTTTGCAAGCAAATTGACCTTACCCATATTTTTCGTAAAAGTGGTAAGGATTTTGCTGGTTTCCCCATAGGGAATGGTCTTAAGAATTATAGCTTCCGTTCGCTGGATCGACATTCTGTTGGCTCATTTTTTGCTATTTAGTGCATGTGAACATAAAATTATTTACGTCGAAAATCAACAGTAATTTCAAGCATCTATAGCCGGTTTATGGCCAAAAATACCTTGATTTTAACTTCTGAATGGGGTAATTTTCTTCAATAAATCGTATGGTACCGTCATGAAGAAAAAAATCGTTATTATTAGTTTTGTTGTAGCCCTTTGTGCACTGGGTTTTGTTTTTCAATCAAAGTTACACAGCGGAATTTCCCTATTTCAGGATTTGAAAAAAGCAAAAATAGAATTTGCCGAGGAGGAGTTTGATTTCGGCAAAATCAAAGAAGGCGAATTGGTGGAACACGTATTTACCTTTACCAATATCGGCAACGATACGTTAAAAATAGCGCAGGTAAGAGCCTCATGCGGCTGTACTGCCACTTTGCTGAGCGCCAATCGGATTCCGCCTCAAGGCATGGGAGAAATCAAAACGACGTTTAATTCAAAAGGCAGATTCGGAATACAAAAAAAGACTCTTACTGTTTTTTCAAACGATAGTGATTCACCGGCAATAAAACTCGTTTTTCGTGCGGAAATTGAAGCTTTGGAAAACAAGAACCCTTAAGGCGCGTTTTACGATATTTCGATGGAATATTTATTAAACCAACAATCTAAATACATGAATAAGAAGATCAAAGTTTTAGTAGCTAAACCGGGACTGGACGGCCACGACCGCGGCGCTAAAATTATTGCCAGTGCGCTTAGGGATGCGGGCATGGAAGTCATTTATACAGGATTACGCCAAACTCCAGAGATGATTGTGAGCGCAGCCGTTCAGGAAGACGTCGACGTAGTTGCAGTCAGTATTTTATCGGGATCCCACATGACGTTATTTCCTAAAATACTGGATCAGATGAAAAAAGAGGAACTTGAAAATATACTTCTGATCGGTGGCGGCATTATCCCGGATAAAGACGCTGAGGAACTCGAAAAAATGGGCGTGGGAAAACTCTTCGGCCCTGGAACTGCTACAACGGATGTGGTTATGTATATTCAAGACTGG
Organism: bacterium; assembly: GCA_008933615.1. NCBI lineage: Bacteria > bacterium. The sequence goes on from WBUR01000010.1 coordinate 14,941, forward strand.
ATGCGCAGTCACCAAACCGAGCCAATAACTTAATTCTTCATGAATAACATTACTTCGATTTTCTGGGATCTGGGAGGGGTCGTACTGACCAATGCATGGGATCGCGAGCAGCGTGTTCGTGTGCTGAATGAATTTAATATCCGTACAGGTGAGGAATTAAACGAATTCGGCGACCGGCACCGCGAAGTAGCTGCGTTGTTTGAAAGCGGCAAATTTTCCCTGCAAGAATATCTGAATCTGACGTTGTTTGGAATGCCTCAGATTTTTACTCACGACCAGTTTAAGGAAAAGATGTTCGAACAGTCGAAACCGTTACCCGGTTTGGAAGTACTCAAGCAAGTTGCCGGAACCGGTAAATATTTTTTGGCGTCGCTGAACAACGAATCCAAAGAACTCAATGAACATCGCATCAGACATTTTGACCTTCCAAATTATTTCGGAGCGTTTTTTTCCTCCTGTTATCTTAACATCATGAAGCCTAATCCTGAGATTTATCGTGCCGCCCTAAATATTTCACACCGCAAGGCGGAGGAGTGTGTATTTATAGATGACCGTTCGCAAAATGTCGAAGCGGCACGGCATTGCGGTATGCACGCAATTCATTACAAAGACCCGGACCAATTACGAGTCGAGCTTGACAAACTCAACATGTCCATCTAACGCTTTGAGTTCGCTATGGTGACTTTTGAGCGGATAACCAAAAACAAACTGCAGTACTTTTCTTCGGTTTTGGACAAAAAAAAGAGGCAAGTATCGGGGTTATTTCACATCGAGGGCATTCATCTCTTTGAAGAATTTTTGAAAAGTGGATTTAAAGCCGAATGGATAGTCCTTCATACTGACTTTATTTCACAACATCCTCAACTGGCCAATACGATCTGGAACAAATTCTCCGCAATTACTTTTCAGGCAAATGCTGCAGAATTCCGAAAAATATCCGATACGGAAAATGCACAGGGAATTGCTGCGGGTATTTATCAAAAAAAAAATAACGAAATTGATTTTTCTACTACAACAAAAGACATCATCGTAGCTTTAGATCAGATTAACGATCCGGGAAACTTAGGAACGATTCTTCGCAGCGCCGATTGGTTTGGGATTAATAAAATTGTATTAAGTAAATCGTCGGTAGATATTTATAATCCGAAAGTGGTTAGGGCCAGCATGGGATCGATTTTTCGAGTATCCTGTCAGTCACTGGACTTGCCGCAATTTCTGATGCAGGCAAAAGAAAAAAACTATAGCATTTTTGCGGCCTCCATCGATCCAAATGCACCCGCCGACTTTGAGAAAACGAATACGTCCAACGTTATTGTCATCGGGAATGAAGCGCACGGCATTTCAGAGCCCATAAAGCGCCTCTGTTCGCACGAGATCAGAATTCCTAAATTCGGCCATGCAGAATCCCTAAATGCCGCAACTGCTAGCGCAATTTTAATGTACGAATTTTCAAAGCAACGTTACAGGAATGCCAAGTGAAGAGGATAATCAAAAACGGAAAAATTGTTACCATGAATGCTGCGCGTGAAGTATTGCGCGGCGATATTCTGATTGAAGGTGATAGGATCGAGAAAGTTGGACGTTTAAACCGATCTGATTTCGAAAATGCAAAAACCATGGATGCCTCGGAGTTGACTGTTTCGCCGGGTTTTGTCCAAACGCATGTGCATTTGTGTCAAACCCTTTTTCGTAATCTTGCGGACGATCTTGAACTGCTTGATTGGCTGAAAATAAAAATCTGGCCGTTCGAGGGCGCTCATTCGCCTCAATCGATAGCCTTGTCAGCCAGAATCGGGTTGACCGAACTTATCAAATGCGGTACCACAACGATTATGGATATGGCTACGGTTCATCACACCGACCGGGTTTTTGAAGAAATCGAAAAATCCGGGATACGAGCAATTTGCGGAAAAGCCATGATGGATGACTGTGCTGGCGCCCCGAAGAGCCTGACGGAATCTATGAGATGGTCGATCGATGAGAGTTTGCGTCTTAAAAAAGACTGGCATGGAAAGTCCAATGGACGGTTACGATTTGCCTTTGCGCCTCGATTTGTGTTGTCCTGCAGTGAGAAACTTTTGTGTGAAGTGCGTGATATTGCAGCTGAGGAGAAATTACTTATTCATACTCATTCTTCCGAAAATCGGGGCGAACTTGACGAAGTAGTCCGACGTTATCAAAAAAGCAATATTGAATATTTTCATCATATTAATTTGACCGGGGAACGATTATGTCTTGCTCACTGCATATGGCTTAATTCGAATGAAATGGATATTCTGCAGGAAACGCAGACTAAAGTGCTGCATTGCCCATCGTCAAATCTAAAATTGGGATCGGGAATTGCTCCCGTTCCGGAAATGCTCGACCGCGGCATTACGGTATCTTTGGGCGCTGACGGAGCTCCATGTAACAATAATCTGGATATATTTCAGGAAATGCGTTTGGCTGCGCTTATTCAAAAACCCAGAGTAGGCCCTAAATCCCTGACGGCGGAAAAAGTATTTGAAATGGCAACTATCCAGGGCGCACGCGCGCTTGGAATGGAAAAAGAAATCGGGAGCATTGAACCTGGGAAAAAGGCAGATCTTGTTTTGATGGACTTAGAAAATGTACACTCTATGCCGGAAGAAAACATATACTCCAGCATTATCTATTCAGCCAGATCCACAGATGTTAAAACGGTAATTGTCGACGGTAAGGTTGTAATGAAGAATCGTGAATTACGAACCATAGACGAGCAGCAAGTTGTCAAAAATATTCGTCCACAGATCAAAAAACTATTAAATCGGATATGAACATTAAAAGATGTGACCGCTCGGACGTGTATTCTGTATATTTAGTCTAAATAAAATCATTATACATGCTGTGATATGGAAGACTATATTTTCATCAGTTTATGTGAATCTATTGGCTTTCTTTATTTGTGGCCTCGCGCAGTGGGAAAAACAACCGATTGGAGCAGTAAATTCATGCAACGGGATAATCCGCACCTGCGTATTTGTTACTTTGCCCGAAAGTGGGTAACGCCTTTACTTTTTGTGGCGCTGACAGTCATGGTAATTGTCACTGTTTTAGATCATGCAAAAGAATTTATTGAGATTGTTATTCTTAATTTGCTTGTAGTGATATCGTCGCTGCTGATTGGATCTCTTGCCAGCCAGTATATCGTTGAACGATATAGGGTAGGACGAAAACATTTTTTTAATTAACCAATATATGCACATCCCCGGCGTATAGTTTTTCAGCTCTTCCGTTTCTTTCTACAACTAAAGCGCCATCTTTCGCGATGTCTGTTGCCATTGCTTCAAATGTATGATCACCCTGCACAACCGTAATCCGATGCCCGAGCATACCGGATAGCGATTTCCATCGTGTGATAATTTCTGGACTTAAATTGATGTTGTTATCGTCAAATCCGGACATTATTTTCTCGAGTATAACCCAACGATCCCATACGGTTTGCGTTTCAATGAAAAGTGAAGTTGCCGATCCGTCCAGAGGCCCCGGAAAGTCTTGCTGATTGATATTGATGCCTATACCGATGATCAGGAATACTTTTTTGTTCTTGTTCACCGTTTCCGTTAAAATTCCACAAATCTTCTTACCATTAATTAGAATGTCGTTCGGCCATTTAAGTTCAAACAGCAACCGTGTCAGTTCCTTGAGCGCTTCACAAACGGTCACGGACACCATAAAATTAGTCCAGACCATTTCTTCATGGCTCTTTCCCGGTTTCAGGATGATTGAAATCCAAAGTCCCATGCCCCGCGGGGATTCCCACTTTCTGCCCAGCCGCCCTTTGCCGTGGGTTTGATGATTTGCAACCACGACGTATGTATCCAGAATATCCTCGTGCAGCACAAGTTTTTTTGCATATTCATTGGTTGAATCAACTTCTTCCAGTTGAATAAGCTTATAGTTGATATCAGGCATGAAGGGCGGTTCTCATTTTTTTTTGTTCTTGATGCTGATGATTTCTGCAAGAATGCTGACTGCGATTTCTTCGGGCGAATCGCCCCCGATGTCAATTCCTATAGGCGCATGGATTCGTTCGAATAGGGATGGATGAAAACCATCGGCTTGCATGTTTTGATACACAGTTTGAACTTTCTTTTTGCTCCCTATCATACCAATGTATTTGGCGGGCGAACCTATCACTCGCCTCAACGCGGCCTCGTCCGTTGGGCAACCTTTAGATACAAGACAGATATAGGTATTTTCTGTGATCTTTGGAATGGCGCTGAAATCCGGCGGCGTATGGATTCGATTGATTTTCAGCCCAGGTTCATTTACGTCCACATATTCTTTTCGGTCGTCGACGATGGTAATAGAAAAATCGAGCAGCGATGCTGCTTTGGCGAGGGCCTTGCCGACATGTCCTCCGCCGACGATCAATAAATCCGGTGTATTGGTAATCATTTCGATCATCACCTCCACTTGTCCGCCGCATATCGCGCCGGTAGCGTATTTGCCTTCCTGGTTAAAAGAATATTTTTTTATCACGGTCTTGCCGTTGCGCAGAACACCGAGAGCATCCTTAATAACGATGGATTCAAAAATGCCCCCGCCAACGGAATGGAGAAAACTTTCGTCAGGGAAGACCAGCATTTTGGCCCCGCCCTTTCGGGGAGTCGAACCGTTCGCGTTTATGATGGTTACGACTGCGATCTTTTCGTAACGATCTAACGATTCGAGAATATCTTTATATATTTGTTTCATCTCTGCTATCCAAAGGTGATAGAGGTGTTATCCTCAAGATCCGGCTCCATATGAAAAGCCCGGTTCCGATAATAAAAATGATGACGGCAAAATATATCATGTTCCAGCTGTACTGTTCCGTGAGCGACTTAACAAAGAATACGATAAGGCGCAATGCTTCGTAGCTGACGGAACCAACTGCCGCTTCGCCGTACGTAAATTGTTTCGAAGATATGGAAAAGATATCATTACTTTTCGCTAATAATAAAGCAAAAGGCAGCGGAAGCAGAATGCCTGAAAGGACGAAAGGAAAACCAAGACGATGCAATAAAACAGATAAATTTCCGTAGTTAATGATCACAATGAGCATAAGGAAAAACAACAGTACGCCGTAGCCAAAAACCGCAAACGTTTGTGAAAATCGATATAGTGATTTTAGTTCACGTATAATTCCGATCTGATCATTCTTTCCGTTTGTGCTCCTAAGCAAACTAAGGCTGTCGGGTAAAAAGTCAACCGCCCTCTCAATTTGGATCCGAAGTGATTTAAATAGCAATTTCTGAACGGCCTCGGGTGGCCTGCATGTTACATTCAATTTTCTGATATCAATATCCATACCCTTACGCATTGTTAAAAAACTTGGACTCATCTTGATCAGTTCCTGATGTGTGCATTGTGGAAGGCTGTTCATTTTTGCCTTGATGAGCATGGTAAGGTTTTCAGAAAGTAGATTTTTGCGGTCCGTTAAAAGGATTCCCACAAAATAACGTCCATCCGTTACGGGGTCTTTGATGAAATCAATCAGATCGGCATGAGAGGCCGATAGGTTGTTCAGAAGCCACTCTTCAGGAAATGTTTTTTGAATCACCTTACGGACGTCGTCTTGTGCCGGCATCAATGGAGTGTCTACCAGGAGCCCAAGCTGTTTTTGTTCAACGATTTTTTGTACTGTGAGCCGGCAGAGATTTTCATACAAGTTAGCCGATTTGACATTATCAATCAGCTTTTGTGTATTCATGATCTCGTCTAAAAGGCGTTCCATTGGAACAAAAGTTACAGTCAGGAAGGTTACAGCTATTCCAAAAAAATATGAAAAAAAGGTTCGCACGACTTTACACACCTTTAAAATTAGGATAGATAATGTTAAAGCGCCTTCGGTAATAAAACCGAGTCAGTATGAAAAACAAAATTATGAGTACGATATACAATGGAAAGAAAATACCTACCATTAAAGAAAAAAACAATAGCCCAAATTTAATTGTTAAAATTGAAGAAGAAACGTTTTTGAACATTACGAGTCTGACGTAAAGGGGGAGTGTCATTACCGATGGAATCAGAATCAGCCAATCCGTTGTTATTCCGGCCAAGGTGATTGCAATTAATTCAAACCCCAAGGCCCAGTAGATTGTTGTATGAATGCCATAGACGACGCAAATGGTCTTTTTTTGTGTAAGTTTGTCACCTTCGGCATCCGGAATAGTCGTCAAAAAGTAGAGTGCAGTATTGAAGAAGAGATACGGCAAGGATTTTTCAATGAAGAGAAGGAAGGAGGAATCGAGTGCATACCAGCCAAACGCAAATGCAAAAGTTCCCATCAGTGAGTTGGCGATGAAACTGCCAAAGGTTCGGTCTTTGAGTGAAAAAGGTTTCAGGTTATAGGCTACCGTTATCAGAAATAAAGCCAGTATGTGAATGACTAACATTGGCCATGAGATAAATGCGGCGATTGCGAGTGAGGATGATATTAATATCCATGTTTCTATTATCATTGTTTTTTGATGAGTGACACCTTCTGACAAAAAGAACAGTTTCTGGTTGACACGGTCTGTTTCTTTATCTTTGATCTGGTTCACGATAAAGCCGGCGCCCATGACCATAGCGGAAGAAATACATACAAGGATTAACGAAGGATTTGCGTCGAAAAAACTCAAGTGAACTTGGGTGTTACCTGCAGCGAGAAATCCGGCTAATGTGGTGGTCCATCCGGGAAAGAAAAGGATCGGCCTCAAGACAAAAAAATAATCCAGTAGATTAATGAATCGCATAGCCGCAAAGTGGTGAGGAATTTTTCAATAATATAGTTGATTCATCGGCTAGTTTCAAGACATCTGATATTGAAACAGAGGCAAAAAAAAAGCCTCAAAGCAAGCTTTGAGGCTTATAACGAAAGATAGTAACGATCGAATCAATAATCTGGAGATATCTCCTTTTTATCGTTTATCGTGAATCTCTTCTGCTGAATCGGTCGCCGCGATCGCCGAAACTCTTTTTTTCTTGCGGCTTGGCTTCATTCACCACCAACTGTCTTTCCATGTAGGAAAAGTTGTTGAACATTTCGATGGCTTTTGCTGCCTCTTCGGTTGTTGCCATTTCGACAAAACCGAAACCTTTTGAACGACCGGACATTTTGTCCACGATGATCTTAGCGGAAGTTACTTCGCCTGCCTGTTTAAACAGATCGGCTAAGGTTTGTTCGTCCGCTTTGTACGAAAGGTTACCAACGTAAAGTTTGCTGGTATTCATGAGATATCTCCTTGAAAAAGTTAAACTATGGGATAAAAAAAATCTCAAAGCGCCCATATAACACTTTGAGACAATGGATAAAAACTTATTTTTTGGAAATTTTTCGAGACAAGCAAGTCCAAAAAAAGTACACAAAGTAAAGGTATTCACCAGACTCTAATGAGCTGTTTCCCACTTGGGACAAAACATCTTAACAAAAAACATACAAATCCACAAAGTGGATATGCTTGGTCAATATAAAGTAATAAATAACGCTTGTCAAGAGATATTTTTGGTTATTGACAATACTATGTCAACTGAGTATATTTTCACCGAAAGTCAATGCGAGAGTAATTCAGTGGTAGAATGCCAGCTTCCCAAGCTGGACGTCGCGGGTTCGAGTCCCGTCTCTCGCTCCATTTTATTAAAATTCCTCAAAACCTGCATGCGCCCTAATCTGATTTTTTCAATTACATTCACACTCCTCGTCTTTTCATTTTTTGTGAATTCATGTTCCGATTTGTCAAACCTTACCCGGGCGGAACGCCAGAAAATTGCCGTGAGCTCTTTTCAAAAAGGGCTGAAAAGTAAAAATGACGGCAACAATGACAAAGCCATACAATTCTTCAAAAAAACCATTGAAGCTGATTCGACATTTGTTAGTGCATACTGCGAAATTGGTGAGATCTTGATTTTGCGCGGAGATTATAGAAATGTTGAATCTATTTTAAGCAATATTCCGACGACCGTTCGGAACGATGCCAAAATTTATTATCTTATCGGATCGGCTCAATTTTATCAGAAAAAAATGAATGATGCAGTGGTGAATCTTGAAAAATCCATTCAAATAGCTCCAGGTTATTGGAAGCCATCATGGATGTTGGCTCAGTTATATTTCCAGTTAGAGAACTATAAATATGCATCAGACTACTTGGAGAGGTTATTGGAAGACAGTTTGTCCGCAGACAATGAAAAAATCGTTGCCTTGAGCCAAAAGGTCAATGCCATCCTACATGTCCATAATCCGAAGAATTCGTTTGAAAACGAACAGTTAAGAAATCTAAACCAATCGACTACGGTTACTCGAGGTCAATTTGCGCATTCTATGGTCATCGAATTTAGGGAATTAAGTGACGGGGCAACTACCGCTACCCGCTTCTTAGATGTTTCGGACGATCACCCAATGATAGATTTCTATAAAAGGTCGGTTATAATGGGAGCATTAGAGCCATTACCTGACGGGAAATTTTATCCTGAATATGTGATGAAAAGGCGCAACGTTGCGTATTATTTGTATCTTTTTTTAAAGGTAAAGACTTCGCTAAATCACCGATTCGAAAAGGAAACAGTTCCATCCGATGTGGAGAAAAACGATTTTCAATTCGATGCGATCAGAACAATTTGCAGGCAGGGAATTATGACCCTCACGGCTGACGGCCGATTCAGGCCGGATGAACCTATCAGCGGCTTGGAGCTGATGAAATCCATCACGATTGTCAAAAATCTTCTCGAAACGCGTTGAATAGTTTTTGCAATGGTCATTGTTTTACCTATATTATTCCGACATAAATTGACTTGAAGGAGCTTTTTTGCAAGAGGAAAAAAAACAAAAAGCAGTATATGATCCACTTATAGAGATCATTAACTACTATGCCAGTAAGAAATCCGACACCGCAAAAACAAAGGCTCCGGTTTCATCTTCCGTCGAGGAACGTCTGAAGAATCGTATCATTGACGGGGAGAAAAAGGGATTGGAAGACGATCTCAAATTAGCGTTACAAAAATATGAGCCACTCGATATCATCAATACGATTCTTCTTGACGGCATGAAGGTTGTGGGTGAACTTTTTGGCAACGGTGAAATGCAGTTACCTTTCGTGTTACAATCGGCGGAGGTCATGAAAGTTGCCGTAGCCTACCTCGAACCTTTAATGGAAAAAGCCGGCAGTACACAAAAAGGGACGATGGTCTTAGCGACGGTCAAAGGCGATGTTCATGATATTGGAAAAAATCTGGTCGATATTATTCTGACTAACAACGGTTATAAGGTAATCAACTTAGGTATTAAATGCCCTGTCGACGTCATGTTGCATGCGGTGGAAGAGCACAAAGCGGATGCGATAGGTATGAGCGGCCTGCTTGTAAAGTCAACGATGATCATGAAAGAAAATCTGGAAGTAATGGCAGAACGTGACTTGAAGGTACCGGTTCTACTTGGAGGCGCCGCGTTAACTCGTCGTTATGTTGAGGAGGATCTTAGAGCCGTTTACGATGCTCCGCTGTTCTATTGTGAAGATGCATTTTCCGGATTACATGTAATGGAAAACCTGATGAGCGGGCTAAAGGTAGAAATGAAAACGGCCGACGATACGCTTGCAGTGCCGGCAACTACCATCCAGGAAACGATAAAGAGAGTTCGCATTGTTCGTCATCAATGGAATAAAGCGCTGGAATATATTTCAGATGAAGATTTTGAAAAGCCAAAAGTGTTTGGTCAATGGTCGGTGCATGATATGATCGCTCATTTTATTGAATCGGAATACTTTCAAATAACACGACTAAGACATATTGTGAAGAATGAACTTTCAAAAGTTTACTTAGTCACCGGCGAAGTGGAAAATCGCATGAATGCTGAAGCAGTGGAAAAATACAAAGCCCATCCAAGAATAGAGCTGATGGACATATGGAATGAAGCCCAATCCGGACTTATCCAACAGATTTCGTCGTTACAACCTGAGCAGCTGTCCATTATCGTTAGCGGAGTTTCTGTTAGCGAGATGATCGCTGACTCTTCCTTTGCTCATGAATATGCTCATCTCCGTAAAGTTCAATCATGGATTCGGGAAACTCAGAAGCCAGAGAAAATTAAAGCGCCGATGGTCATGCAGCGTTCGAAGGTTGCAGCAAATGCCGACATACCGACGCCGCCTTTTTGGGGAAGCAAGATCGTAGATCCGATTAAACTTAATGACATATACCCCTATATTAATGAGATTGCACTGTTTCGAGGGCAATGGCAATTTACTCGCGGAAAAATGAGCGGCTCGGAATATGATATCTTAGTTAAAGAAAAAGTTTTGCCGGTATTTGAACATTGGAAATCCCGATCGGCCGCGGAAAATCTGCTTATTCCAAAGGTTGTGTATGGTTATTATCCATGCCAATCCGAGGGGGATGATCTGATACTGTATCACGACGATTTGAAAACGGAGAAAGTGCGTTTTACCTTCCCGAGACAACAGGCCGGTACTTATTATTGCATTTCTGATTTTTTTGCTTCAAAGGATTCCGGTAGAATGGATGTTTTCAGTTGCATGCTTGTTACCGTTGGTTTGCAGGCATCGGAATTTTCGGCAAAATTATTTGAAGCAAATAATTATTCCGATTATTTATATTTTCACGGCCTTAGTGTTGAGACGGCAGAAGCCTTAGCGGAATACTGGCATCGGCAAATACGGAGCGAACTTGGTTTCAGTCAAGACGATAATCCAGAGATCAAAAAATTATTTCAGCAAAAGTACCGCGGCTCGCGATACAGTTTTGGATACCCCGCGTGTCCGTATCTTGAAGATCAAGCCAAATTGTTTGATTTACTTGAACCGGAGCGGATCGGGGTTTTGCTGACTGAGGAATTTCATCTTGTTCCGGAACAATCGACCAGCGCTATTATAGTACATCATCCGGAAGCAAAATATTTTAATGTGAAATAGTTTAGTTCACATTTCTTCATAACAAAATACTTTAAAACGGTTGCAGAACAGGGATTAATTTTCCATAGGAGAGTAGGAAACCATGAATAATATAGCTGAATCGTACGTAAAATTAGTTTTGCAAGTTGGTTTGTATGACGCGGACTTCGTCGACGCCTATTATGGCCCTGAAGAATGGAAGCCGTCGGAACCATCGGGAGATAGGGATGATAATTTGAAAAAACTCGAAGAGCAAACGATGAAACTATCTGAAAAACTGAAGCCCTTCGACAACTCTGATTTACCGGAAATGGACAGATTGCGTTATAATTTTTTGGCCAAGCAATGCGTGGCAATTCGAACGAAAATACAAATGCTAATCGGCAAGAAATTTACTTTTGACGAAGAATCGCGATTGTTGTACGATGCCGTTGCGCCAAAACATGATAAGTATTTTTTTGAAAAAGCGATGAAAGAACTGGATAATGAATTGCCTGGCAGCGGCAGCGTATCGCAGCGATTAGAGGAATTCAAAAACGCTTTTATTATCCCAAAAGATAAACTGGATCAAGTTTTTAAAGCGGCCATTGAAGAGGGCAGAAAACGTACAAGGAAATATATTTCACTGCCGGAAAATGAAAATTTCGTCGTAGAATATGTGACGAATAAAGCGTGGAGCGGTTATAATTGGTATAAGGGCGGCGCTTTCAGCCTGATTCAGATCAATACCGATCTGCCGATCTACATCGACCGCGCGGTCGACCTCGCCTGTCATGAAGGCTATCCGGGGCACCATGTGTATAATTCACTGCTCGAAAAACATCTTGTAAGAGAAAACAAATGGTTTGAGTTTTCCGCGTATGCGCTTTTCAGCCCGCAGTCTCTAATCGCAGAAGGTACGGCCAATTTTGGAATCGAAATGGCCCTTTCGGGGAAAGAAAGGATCGATTTTGAGAGCAAAGTACTATTCCCAATCGCCGGTATGGCGCCGGAAACGGCAGCAAAGTATTACCAGATACATGAGTTGGTCGGAAAACTGGGTTATGCCGGAAATGAAGCCGCACGTGACTACCTCGATGGAAAAATGACCATGGAGGAAGCGGTGGAATGGCTGATTCAGTTTGGGTTATATCCTCGCGATCGCGCGCAACAACGTATTCGTTTTATAGAGAAATACCGAAGCTATGTGATCAATTATAATCTCGGTCAGGATATCGTCAAGAATTATATCGAGAAAAATGGGGGAACGTTGGCAAACCCTGAAAAACGCTGGAGCATCTTTACAAAATTAATTTCCACACCACAGACACCGTCGGGGTTGAATTAAATTCACCTTAAATTACAAAGCCTCTAAGAAAATGAAAGCCCTGTAGTTTTTTTATTTTGTGTTAAATTGTATAGTGCCGGAAGTTGCCCCGTTTGATTCAAAAGCCTATGAAAAAAAAAGTTTCTGTACAAAATTCCTATTCCATCATCTGGGAAACCGTAAAACGAATTCCAAAAGGCAAAGTATCAACTTACGGCCAGATTGCGCGTATCGCGGGATTGGGCGAGAATGCGCGTCTAGTCGGATACGCCATGCACAATATTCCACGCGGCTCATCCATTCCGTGGCACCGCGTGATCAATTCCAAAGGTATGATTTCGTTACCGCAAAAAGACGGAATGTATCAGCTGCAGAAGAAGTTATTAAAAAAAGAAAATATTGTTTTTAAAGGTGAAAAGATCGATCTGACTAAGTTTGAGTGGACCCCGAAAGACTGACCGCTCAAAAGGAGGCCGTATGAGAAGTTATCTTATATTTATACTGACGACGTTTGCGTTAGTGTCCTGCGCAGATAAGATATATAAAGTTGCATACCCAACGCTCGCCGACGGGAAATACGACTCGGAGTTTCCTTATAAAGATTGTTCGAAACAGTTATCCGAAATTGTTGAGACCGTAAAAATGATCAATGCGACGGCTTTCTACAAAACGTATACTTTTTCTGAAAAATCACAGATAGGTATCAGGGATATTAACGAATCGGTTCTGAAAGAGAAATCCATACAAATCACTTATCCGCACAGTTTCGTCGTAGGAACAGCTACGGTGATTTACTATCAGGATGTGCGCGTAGCGCTTCTGACCTGTGCGCACATCATTGATTTTCCGGATACGATGATCTCATATTACAGCAAGGATGACAACGGCCACGGATTTATTCAAAGCATTTCTTTTAAAGACCGTCAGATCAATTTTATCAAGGATCTGCCTGAGGGCGGGGAGCTTGAGATACTGGCAATTGATAACGCGCAAGATATCGCCATTCTTGGCCGGAAATTTGATCATAGGCCGGAGTCAGCCATTCCGGTTTTTACGTATCCGATTGGGAAATCCAAGGATTTAAATTGGGGAACGTTTATATATATCGTCGGCTATCCGATGGGATTCAAAATGATCACCAAAGGGACTGTGAGCAGCCCCAACCGAGATAAACGGGGTTCTTTTCTAACCGACGCCTCGTTTAACAGAGGTTTCAGCGGCGGTATTATATTAGCTATTCGCGACGGAGTTCCTAACTTTGAGCTCGTCGGAATGGCGAAATCGGTTCCGGCAAACTCCACCTACGTTTTAACTCCAAACAAGGAGTTCGAAGTCAGCGAATATAGTCCGTCAATCCCATACCAGGGTGAGATGTACGTCGAACTCAAAACCGATCTCAAATACGGCATAACAAACTCCATTTCCACAGAGTCCATCAGTGACTTGATTAAAAAAAACCGGCAAACGTTTATAGATAGAGGTTATGACATTGAAAAATTATTTCCGTAGATCTTCCGGCCAAGGCGCATGAAACATTTTACGATAGTAATTGATGTCGTGCCGCCATATGATTTTTTTGCCTCTACCCATTCTCATCGATACAAAAAATATCACTTTGATCAGTATGAACGCTCGAACGGGAAATACAAAAAAGCGTATGAATTTGAAAACAAACTTCTTTTGGCCGAAATGGTCAATGAAGGAACTGTAAAGAAGCCGCGATTATCCGTTTCGCTTATAGGTAATAGCATCAGTGAAAGAGCGGTGGATTCGGTTAGAACGCAGATAGAACGGCAATTTTTAGCAAACACTGATCTGAAGCCGTTTTACAAGCATTGTTCTCATGACAAAACATTAGCAGGATTGTTAGCGCAGTATTTCGGATTGAAGCCAAACTACCCCGGCGATCTTTTTGAATGCGTAACACGGTGTATCATCAGCCAGCAGATCAACGTAACATTTGCCGATAAAGTGGAAATGAACTACGTGCAAAAGTTTGGAAAAAAGTTGGCCCATCATGGCGAATCTTTTTATGTTTATCCGGATGTCAAAACGGTGTCTGAAATCAATAAGAAAGATTTGCTGAACATTCAGTTTTCAGAACGCAAAGCCGAGTATTTGATCGATCTGGCTCGTGACGTTGTAAACGGGATAGTTGATTTTCATAAAATGGAATCCCTGCCTGCTGAGGCATTTAGAAAAGAAATTACAAAAATTCGCGGAATTGGGATGTGGACTGCCGAATGTTGTTTGATGCATCTCGGGCATCGTGACATATTGCCGCGGGGCGACATCGGACTTCATCAGGCCATTCGCAGGTTTTATAATTTGGATAAAGATACCGGTTTGGAGAAAGTTCTAAAATATGCAGACAAATGGAAGGGCTGGGAATCTTTTGCAACGTATTATCTCTGGCATGCACTTACTAATGACCGATTGAAGAAGTCGGGCGTATGAAATGGAATTGAACGGATTTGATATATTTTTGATTTTATTTGTTAGCTTTTATGCGTTAATCCTTGCCGCGTACAGCATTGGATTTCTATTTTATCAGCCCGTCGGTTTTGCGCGTCACAAAAATTTCGTATCAGTTCTCGTCGCCGCGCGTGATGAAGAAGAACACATTGGGACATGTATTCAACACCTTCTACGACAAACCTATCCGAGAGATCAGTTTGAAATTATTATCATCGACGACCGTTCTACAGACAAGACCGCGTCTGTTGTTAAGTCCTATCAAAAAGAGAATAGCGCTATTCGATTGATTACTGTTACTGAACCATCTCCGCACATGGCTCCTAAGAAACATGCTCTAAATGAAGGGATCAAAGCTGCAAAAGGAGACATCATAGTATGTACTGATGCAGATTGCCGGCCGGAGGAGAATTGGTTGAATGCGATGGTGTCCGAATTCGGTGAAAGAGTTGGCATGGTCGTCGGGTATTCGCCCATCGAACCCATACGAAAGTATTCCGTATTTGAGAATTTTATTGCGTTGGATTCACTTGCATTGGCATCGGTAGCCGCAGCAAGTTCAGCTTTTGGAAAAACGATGACTGCGACCGGCCGCAGTCTGGCTTATCGTAAAAAAGTATTCCAGGAAGTAGGCGGATTTTCTAAGATTGCACATTTTGTGTCCGGGGACGATGATCTGTTGCTCGGGTTGGTTAGAAAAACACTTTGGGAAATAAGATATTGTTTGGGCGATAAAACAATGGCCGTCACAGATCCGCCATCGTCGTTTGGTAAATTTGTAAATCAAAAAATACGACAGGCGTCAAAAGGACGCCATTACGGCTTTGCCATGATTATCGGCTTAAGTTTATTTTATGTTTTTAATGTTTCGATGATCACATATGTTTCTGTAAAAATACTGATCTCTGAGACTTTTATTCATTTCTCATTCTATGCTATGGTGTGGGCAATCAAATTGATCGCTGATTTTTTACTTATGACAGTTGGCGCATTCCGTTTTAAAAAATGGACGTATCTGCTGTTTTATCCCATTATCGCCTTGCTTCACCCTTTGTATATTTCAGTTTTTGGAGCGTGGGGGTTGTTTGGAAAATTTCAATGGAAAGATACGGTTTCAAAACCGCTTAATTAAGGCCGGAATATCATGATTATTATAGCTGTGTTGACCGGGGTCGTTCTTATCGTATATCTTGTCATGAGTATGCTATACCTCATTGGCCTTTTCGTGCCTGCACGAAGTAATAATTCAGCCCAGCCGTTTGTTTCTGTGCTTATTGCGGCCCGCAACGAACAAGACAACATTATTCGATGTTTGGAATCCGTCGTAAATCAAACGTATCCGAAAGATTTGTTCGAAGTCATTGTGATTGATGACCGTTCCACAGACAAAACGTCGCAGTTGGTTTCGGAATTTGTAAGGCATAACATGCAGGTCAAATTGATTCACGTTTCGGATAAATCCGAAAAAATTTCCGGCAAAAAAAATGCTTTGTCTATGGGAATAAAAGAATCCAAGGGTGAGATACTGCTATTCACCGACGCAGATTGCCGTGTTAGGAACTCTTGGATAGCAGGAATAGCCTCCTTTTTTCTGGAAGATGTTGGAGTCGTGATAGGTTTTTCAGAAGTAGAATCGAAGACTTTTTTTGAACGTTGGCAGGAGTTTGATTTTTTGACTCTGATGTCGGCTACGTGCGGAATAACCAATATGGGGTTTCCATTGGCTGCGAGCGGACAGAATCTTGCTTACCGCAGAAAAGCCTTTGATGCCGTCGGCGGATTTGAAGAAATCATCGAACGTATTTCCGGCGATGATACGTTGATGATCCAGCTTATAAGAAAATATACTTCATACCGGATAGTGTTTTCCGGGCATGCGGGAACATTTAATACAACACTGCCGATGAATACATTATTTGAATTCATTCAGCAGCGCGCTCGTTGGGCGTCAAACGGAACTATTATGCTTCGTCTGAATCCGTTATTTTTTTTCTACCTGATTAGTATATATTGTTTGCACTTTTTGCTGGTTGCGGGATTGGCCTTAAGCGTCGTATACGCTCCGATCATGGTCATGACCGCATTTGTTTGGATAACCAAAGGCATAGTAGATTTCGCGGTGACGTTCTATGGGGCCCACATTTTCAAAAAGAAATATTCTTTTGCAGTTTTTGTTGCATGGTTTTTTTTGCAGACCCCTTTGGTACTTTGGGTAGGGCTAAAGGGCGCTTTAGGTTATTTCAAATGGAAATAAGCAGATCTATCATTGCCACGTTGAATAAATACTGCCTCCCAGGTTTTCATCATCCGATCCGAAGATCACGCCTCCGCCCGGGCCCGGAACAAATTCTATGGCCTCAATTTTGTGATCATAGAACTGCATAATGCGGTACATAACGGGATTTTTACTAAAAAAGATTTTTTTGTTCCAAGCTCTGAAAACTCCTGCAACATAGAAGGCCGATTCAAATGGCCCGTTATTGCCTAAATCCGATGAGGCCACGATGTATAGAATTCCCAAAGGGCCGACCTTTAAATCGGCAACATGGCGTACACCTTCGACTGGCCACGGAACCATCAGCATTTCGGAGCCTATTGATGAAAACGTATAATTTGAAGGATCGAATATACTCCAAAATAATTTTGCCGGTACCGATCCTTGCCCGCGGTGCGCCCATACGGCAAGCACTTCCCCATTCATCCTTAGGAAAGAGAGCCCTTCATAATTACTTCCCTGATCTATTTCCGGTAAACTAAAAGTATGGACGACTTGAACTGTTTTTGACAACGGATCAAAGATGATATGAAACAGTTTCCCGCCGCTTGCCATCACTACGAAAGCATTCTCCGTACCGGGAATTGCACTAATGGCTTCGGCATCAATGGGAGGATTATTGTCAGGCCAAACAATGCTTTCATAAATTGGGAGTTTCCCCGGTTCGTCCGTGATTATTGCCAGGCGGGGTTCACCCGGTTTCTTGGCATCATGAACGGCGATATACTGAGTTTGTTTTCCAGCATGGCTTATCAAAGCTAATCCGCCAATTCCACACAGCATCGTACCTTTGACCAATTTCCATTCCTGTCCCACTGCCGGATGTTGAGTCCCCGCTATCAATAGAGATGCAAAAAGAATTTGTCGCCATGAACCCAATGTTTCATTTTCCTTTCTGTGTGTGCTTATCAGGAGGCTTAATTGGATGTATTGAGGATATATTGCTGGATGGCTTGCAATCCGCTTCCGGGTTCGAATTCGAATTTCAAGTCGTTTAGCGTGTTTTCTATTCCTGCGATAACAGTTACCATATCAAAAATATCATAATAGCCTAAATGTGAAATTCGAAAGATTTTTCCTTTAAGATGATCCTGTCCGCTTGCCAGTGTTATACCGTACTTGCTGCGCATCGTTTTAAAAACCATATCGGCGTCCAGGCCGGATGGAACTTTTACAGCCGTGACGGAATTGGCGGGTTTTTCAGCAAACACTTCCAATCCCAATGCCTTTACGGCTAAACGGCATGACTCGGCCATTTGCGAATGCCGTTTCCACACATTTTCAATACCCTCTTCCCGGATCAATCGCAGCGATTCACGTAATCCAATGATTAATGTTATGGCCGGCGTAAATGGCGTCGTAAACGAACTTAATTCTTTCTCTGCGCGTTTAAAATCAAAATAGAACTTTGGCAGATCGGATGTCTCTCTCGCTTTCATCGCGCGTTCGCTTACCGCGCAAAAGCCAAGACCGGGCGGCAGCATCAGGCCTTTTTGCGAGCCTGTCGCGACCGTATCAAGGCCCCAATCATCGAATTTCAATTCCATGGCGCCGACCGATGTAACGCCGTCCACCATGACCAGGGCATCGGAGTTTTCATGCACAACTTTTGAAATTTCTTTTACATCCGTGAATGCGCCGGTTGACGTCTCGCTGTGCGTCATGACCACGGCTTTGATCTTCGGGTTGGTTTTCAATCTTATTTTGACATCATCCGCTGTTACAGATTTTCCCCATTCAACCTTCATAAGGTCTACGTGGACGCCGTATGCCTGAGGGATTTTCGTCCAGCGTTCGCCGAACTTTCCTCCTTCGATATTGATGACGGTATCGCCTTTGGATAAGCAGCTAACAAAGGCGGCTTCCATCGCGCCGGTTCCGGATGATGCGAAGGTTAAAACGGGACGGGATGTTTGATATAAATACTGCAGTCCTAAATTAACTTCCCGAAAAATCTCTTCAAAGTCTTTATTACGATGGTGAAGGATCGGCTGAGCCATTGCCTGCATGACAGACTCAGGGACGGGCGTGGGGCCCGGGGTAAACAGTCGTTTCTTCATCAAAAACTATGGATAGGATGTTTAAATTTTGAATGAAGCAATATATTTTTAATTCGATATAAATGAAAGTTTTTTTTTCAAAGATTTGATTTTATTTCGTAGGTGGGCGGGAGCATAAATCCTGCTTATCTGGTTTTCTCACAATTGATAGAAACACTGTCAGCCTAAGCCCGTCGAAGGTTGATTTTATTGATAGTTTGTCATGCTTCGACAAGCTCTGCATGACTTTGTGAGCCAACCCGATAAGCAGGTTGAAAATTGTATTTTGACATCGCAGGGATTCTGTCCTATCGTGAATATTTTTCAGTGATTGCTTTCGCCTTGTTCAAAACGTTCTCTACCAATTCTTTTGGTTCTAGAATTCGAACCGCGCTGCCCCAACCCATTATCCATGCGACAAACTCATTGGACAGTTTGACCTGCATGGTAACTTCAAATCCATCGTCGGTCTGTTTCACTTCTTGATTTTCCACCCAAAATTTTTCAGACATATATTGTTCCATTTCGTCCTGAAAGAGAAGGCGTACTTTAGTGATTGCGCCTCCGGTAAACGAGCCCCAGGAATATTTAAATAGTTCGCCGAGTGAAGGTACGTTTTTTATAGCTGAACGTTGGCCTGTAAACCGAAATGCATTGATGCGTTCGAGCGTAAACATTTTCGGAGTCTCGTGATGCATAGCGATGAGGTAATGGGTTTTACCTGCATTGTAAAACGTCACCGGCGTGACGGAGCGCCATTGGAGTCTGCCGTTTTTTGCAGCGCGGTATTCGATCTCCATGATAGTTTTTTCGCGGATCGCTTTAATGGTCTGTACAAAAAACGTCAATGTTTTTTTTTGAAATTTTTCAAAAACCAATGGGAGATTTTTTATCGTTTCATTATTGCCGAAGGCGAAATAGGCGGTAACCAACTGATTAACCTGTTCCTGCGTCAATTCAATTCGGTAGGAGTGTTTACGTGAATGGATCACGATTCCCATTTCACGAAGCGCCTTCATATCGCGACGTATGGACGTATCGCTGGTAAAAAAATGTTCCGCGAGCTCTATTTCGGAATATTTATCGGGATGTTCGAATACGAATGCAACAATCTCGATCTGACGCTGGAGTTCGTCTATACTTTTGATCATAAGCTATAAAATTTTAGCCACAGAGAACACAGAGTCATGTTTTTAAACTATCTGCTTCAAATAACAATTTTTTCAGTGGTCACATGGCGAAAAACATAAGTCCCTTAGTTCACTTAAATATCTCTGCATTTTCTCTGTGGCCTCTGTGGCAAAATGATCTACCAAAGCGAAACACGAATTTTCTCATCCCGGTACATCGGTTCGCCGGGTTGAATATTGAATGCCCTGTAAAACTCCGGTGTATTGGACATCGGTCCGATCACGC
Source organism: bacterium (assembly GCA_008933615.1). Lineage (NCBI taxonomy): Bacteria > bacterium. Next base: position 35,341 of record WBUR01000010.1, read on the forward strand.
GAAATTGAACCGGCGAGTGCACGTCCGTCATGATCTGCGCGGCCAGCGACTCATTGCGGTACTGCATCATCCAGGCATATGCAAATCCAAGAAAATACCGCTGATCGGCCGTTAATCCGTTTAATGTTTCGTTTGACTTGCCCTGAGCGGTTTTCTTAAACGCCGAGTATCCTAATTGGATGCCTCCCAGATCGGCTATGTTTTCACCAAGTGTAGCTTCACCCCGAACGTACAAACTGTCAAGCACTACGTAATTATTATATTGCTCGATCAGAAGTTTAGTGCGCGCTTCGAATTTCTCGCGGTCTTCTTTTGTCCACCAGTTATTCAGCCGCCCTGTTTCGTCATATTGACTTCCCTGGTCGTCGAAACCGTGAATGATCTCGTGACCGAACGTGCTTCCGCCTATAATCCCGTAAAGTACCGCATCATCAGGTAATTTCTTGCCATACCCCGGGACAATAATATTACAGCCCGGAACGACGATCTCATTTCCTGTGGGATCATAGTACGCGTTATACGTCTGGGGAAACATATTCCATTCATGGCGATCAACCGGATTGCCGTATTTGCGAATCATATAGTTAAATGACCACTTATGCGCATTCATCACATTTTGCGCATACGAATCACGCGATACTTCGAGTTCAGAGTAATCCTTCCACTTATCGGGATAGCCGACTTTCATGACCAGGGTTTCTATTTTTTTGAGTGCCATTTGACGCGTAGGCTCGGTCATCCAATCTAGTCTCATGATTCGTTCACGTGTTTCATCCCGAATATTATTTCCGATTTCGATCAATTTTTCTTTCGTTCCTTTCGGAAGATAATTGGCAACATATTCTTGTCCGATCACTTCGCCAAGGGAACGGTTTGTTTTTTCTACAACGCGTTTCCAGCGCGGTTTAGGTTCCTGGATTCCGTAAATAGTTCTAGAGTAAAAATCGAAATCCTGATCGTCAAATCTTCTGCTGACGTACGCCGAGTAAGTGTTGATCAGATTCCAACGCAAATACGTTTTCCATTTATCGATACCTACCGCTTTCACATTATCGTTGAGTGTCTTGAAAAATTCCGGCTGCCCGACAACGACTGTATCCAATTTCGTCACACCCATTTCTTTAAGCAGTATGTTCCAATCGATTGAAGGAGTAAGCTTGTTCAGTTCAGCGATGGTCATTTTGTTATAATTCTTATACGGATCGCGCAAGTCTTCGAGCTTACGGCTTGATTTGGCCAGCGCGGTTTCCAGTGTCACGATATCATTGCTGAGTTTGTCGGCCGAGGATAGATCGCCTAATTTCTGTAACATCTGAAACATCGCTTGCAGGTGTTTAAGGTATTCACTGCGGATATTAGCGGTTCGCGCGTCCGTATTGAAATAATAATCACGATTGGGTAAGCCGAGACCGCCTTGATTCAGAAATATTGCATATTGGGCCGGAACTTTGTCGTCACGGTTTACATAGATACTGAACATCGCGCCGACCTGCAGTGTCTGTAAATGCGCGACCGTTCTTAGTAGTCCTGGAATGTCTGTAATGGCATCGATCTTTTGAAATTCGGATTCAAGGGGTTTCAAATCCATTTGTTCAATCATAAGCGTATCCATGCCGCTGGAAAAAAAATCACCGATCTTTTGTTTGTTACTTCCTTTGGGTGCTGATGCTTTGGCGGAAGTTTCGCAGATTTCTTTTACGGCATCTTTCACGCCGTCCTGGATCGTGAGCCAAATTCCATTTGAAGATTCTGAAGAGGGGATCGGGTTATTTTTAATCCATCCTCCGTTGGCGTAATAAAAAAAGTTTTGACCGGGAGCTACTGTCGTATCACGATTTGCTACCAGCGGATCATTTAAGTCTGCCTGTTTTACTGAAGGCCAGCATGCAATAAGAGTCATTGCGATCACTGCCAGCAGTGTGAAAATTCGATTCATGTTCCTTATTCCTTTCAAGCGGTTATCTTAATTTTATTTGCTTATCGGGTTTGCTCACATACGTCATGGTGAGCCCTTCGGCGGGGCTCAGGACAAGCTTGTCGAACCATGACCAAGTTTAGTAAAATCAGTCTTCGACTTCACTCAGACTGAAGGGTTCTCTTCCATTTGTGAGCCAACCCGATAAGCACGTATTTTTATTTACGTGTAATTGAACGCCAGCTGACCGGATCAAGTCACAGCGCGAATCATTATTACGCAAAAACTAATTAATTGTTTTGTTTCATTTTGATTGTACTTGGCGGCGATTAAATAAATTATTCATACGTAAGCTGACCAACTTTGCGGACCTTTATTTTCTGCGTTTTAGCCACTCTTTTTTATTTTCTACAATGGTTACGGAATCCTGAAAAATAATAGAATAAGGATAACGGTGGGAAAAGCCTACTTTATGCAGAATGGGGTAGCGCATGTCGTCCGTTCCGGTCGGCTGGCAAAGGTAATATTTTTTTCCGTTGCTATCAGGATAGAAAAAATAGGTTCGTGTCCGGTCGAAATTAAAATCACCGTGTACACCGACCATCGTGTGGTCGAGACTGTCACGGTCTGTGGGAAATACAAGCAGCGCATCAAGTCCTGCTGTGATCATCAGGGAATGCATAAGTATCGAAAGGTCGGCGCAATGCCCGCGTCCTTCAACCAGCGTTTCGATGGGCATTTTAACATAATATTTTTTTTTGTCTTCATAGGGAATGCTGTTAACGAAGTTCAGTATTTTTTGAGCATTTGCATCATTGCGTACGGAGTCATTGGGTACAATGCGCAAGCTGTCCAGAATAGTGTAGAGGAAATTCTCATGCGGCGTCGATGCGTCAATGAAACGCTGCAGTCCACTCTCCTGTTTTCGTCGCCGGTGTTCAAAATACTTATTTGCATTGAATGATAACTCGAGGTATTTCCCTTTTTGCTGGCCGTAAATATAATATTGGTGCGATATCTCTGCCGGATAAAATATACCGCTTTCCGAAGGAATGACGAGATGATACCACTTATTTTCTTCCACAAGTAGCCGGTTATTTTCCTGGTACTTTGCTATGCTGTCCCGGGCGTATCTGAGGTTAAGTTCAAGGCTCATCACACGATCCTTCAGAGGAATCGTTTGATTTAAGTATTCGTAATACCAGGCAGAGCCTGCGGCGAGGCTTATTACCAATATGCTTACTAGGACGCTAATTGTAATTTTTACGGATTTTGACACAATAAAATTTCTTTTGGTAAAATAAATATTTGCAGATTAAATATGTTCAAAGTTTCCTCACAGACATTTCAAGGCCTCAAACTTACCATATCCAGCCAAATAAATCAAATTTTTTTACAATAATGCATTTTCGGTCAAATTTTGAGCGAAAATCCGTCTTTAGTACTATTAAATTAAGTACGTGAACGATTGGAAAATGAACTTTGAAAATAAACTAACTTAATTAACCGTAACTAAAAAAGGAGGACATTATGTCCAAAGGAACATTAAACAAAGCCGTATTGATCGGACGATTGGGGAAAGACCCTGACGTGCATTATACGAAAAGCGGAATACCGATCAGCTCGTTCAGTATCGCCACCAATAACGTCTACAAAGGTAAAGACGGGAACATGGTCGAGCAAACGGACTGGCACAAGGTGGTTACGTGGCGTAAGCTCGCGGAGATCAGCGGACAGTATCTGAAAAAGGGGTCTCTCGTATGCGTGGAGGGTCAGCTTAAAACCCGTTCGTGGGACGACAAAGACGGCGTCAAACGGTATATGACTGAGATCATAGCCGAAACGATGCAGATGCTTTCGTCTAAGAAAGGAACGGAACAGCAAGAATTGCTCACCCATGAGCAAGCGAATGACGAGCCCGTCGAAACAGACGAAGCAGAAACGCCGTCGAAAGACGATCTACCGTTCTAAAATATTCGTTGGTGTGTAACAATGGCGCCCTGTAAAAAATAACTTTACTACACAGGACGCACAGGGAATACGGAAAAGGAATCTCTGTGAAACTCTGTGTTCTCTGTGGCTAAAAAATTACAGGGCGCCATTATTTAAAAAAGTGAGGAAAGACTTTACGTGAATTATGCTTGCAGAATAGTATTTGTTTTTATACTTTCACGAACCTTTCTACACTAAAATAGAAAATTTTTTTAATCAAGGAGCGCATAAATGGCAGAAGAAGCAATTTTAATGGACAAAGATAAGAAAGCCTCGTTAGACCGGACTTTGCAGGAAATCGTCAAAGAATACGGCAAGGGCTCGATCATGAAATTAGGCGACCGCACGTCAGTTGGCGTGGACGTTTATTCCACCGGGTCGATCTCGGTTGATGCGGCATTGGGCGTGGGAGGAATTCCGCGCGGCCGAATTACAGAGATCTACGGTCCGGAAGCCAGCGGTAAAACGACTTTGTCGCTGCATATCATTGCCGAAGCGCAAAAAACGGGCGGCATTGCGGCATTTATTGATGCAGAACACGCGTTAGATGCGATATACGCAAAGCGGATAGGCGTAGACACGGAGAATCTACTCATTTCACAGCCGGATAACGGCGAACAGGCTTTGGAGATCACGGAACGACTCGTTCGCAGTAATGCGGTGGATGTGATCGTGATCGATTCGGTCGCGGCGCTCGTTCCGAGAAGCGAAATAGACGGCGAAATGGGCGATGCCACTATGGGCGTTCAGGCGCGTCTGATGAGCCAGGCGATGCGTAAACTGACTGGCGTGGTGAGTAAGTCTAAAACGTGCGTCATATTCATCAACCAGGTTCGAGATAAAATCGGTGTGATGTTTGGTAATCCGGAAACCACTACCGGCGGACGCGCACTGAAATTCTACACGTCGATTCGGGTTGATATCCGCCGAATTGGTCAGATCAAAGCCGGCGAGGCTATTGTTGGAAATCGAACTAAAGTGAAAATCGTCAAAAACAAACTCGCGCCTCCGTTCCGAGAAGCCGAAGTGGATCTCATGTATGGTACCGGGATTTCCAAAGAAGGCGACCTCATCGATCTTGCATCGAATATGAACATCGTTCAGAAGAGCGGAACGTGGTATGCGTTTGGCGACGAAAAGATCGGGCAGGGACGCGAAAACGCGAAACAGTTTCTGATCGATAACCCGGAAACTTCCAAAAAGATCGAATTGAAGATCCGGCAGGAATTGGGTTTGATTCCCTCGGCGCCGCAGGAAAAGGAAACGCCGAAGCAAAGTCCAAGCAGTTCCGAGAAAAAAAGTAAGTAGCATTCATGCCACTAAGACACTAAGGCACCAAGAGTCAATATTGAAATTTATTTTTTCTTCGTGTTGTTTTGTGACTTTGTGTCTTTGTGGCAACAAAATACGTAATTGTAAAAACAAATAATCATTAAAAATCAGGTGAAAGTATGGCAAAAGGAACATTAAATAAAGTAATGCTTATCGGCAGACTGGGCAAAGACCCGGAACTACGTTATACGCCGAGCGGGAGCGCCGTGGCAACGTTTAATATCGCTACGGACGAATCCTACAAAGACAAAGAGGGCAAAAAGGTCGAGAATACCGACTGGCACCGCGTCGTGGTGTGGAATAAACTCGCCGAGATTTGCGGGCAATATTTGAAGAAAGGCTCACTCGTCTACATCGAAGGCAAATTAAAGACACGCTCCTACGATGATAAAACAACCGGCGCGAAAAAATTCATTACCGAAGTAGTCGGTGATCAGATGAATATGCTGGGTGGGAAAGGCGATGGAGGAAGCGGGGACTACGTTCCGCCGCCAGGCGAAATGGATTCCAGCGCGCCGTCGGGCACTGCGGATTCATCGTCGGGCTCTTCCAATAACGACGATCTACCGTTTTAGCGGACAAGCATTGTCAAACAAAAATAAGCCGTCTCTGTCGAAGGGACGGTTTTTTTTTGACCACCCCCTCGGTCTCCCTCTTTGCGCGTCAGGAAATGAGTGAGTTTGTAAGTTTTTTTTGCGTAAGGAGGGGGCATGGTGTGGTTTGATGATTAAAGGCTGTCATCCTGAAGACTCTGCGGTCAGGCATTCAAGGACGAATACTGAAAAAATGGTTGTTTCTATATAAAGTGTGCTACTATACTTGCTGCCTAGCAAAATTCACTCTACTTCGCTACATCGACCGCTCTATATTCACGAATGACGGTGATCTTGACTTGTCCGGGGTATTCCAGTTCGCTTTCGATCTTGCGTGTAATATCATCCGCCAATATCATCATCTTATTATCATCCAGAATATTAAAATCAACAAGCACGCGAATTTCGCGTCCTGCCTGAATTGCATATGCTTTTAGTACGCCTGGAAATGACAGCGCGATGTCTTCCAGCTTGTGGAGCCGTTTTAGATAATTTTCCAATGCGTTTTTCTGTGAGCCTGGCCGTTCCTTACTTAGCATATTGGCAGTACTTACGATCACGGCGATCGGGTGCGCGGTGGTTGGGTTTTCATGATGTAAGAGAATCGCAAGCTGTACAGTTGCATTTTCTCCGTATTTGCGGGCGACATCAGCGCCGGCTGCGGCATGATGCTGGTCCGTTCGGTCTACGGCAAACCCGATGTCATGCAGAATCGCTGCACGTTTTGCCAATTGTACGTCAAAACCCAATTCTGCAGCAATCAGTCCCGCGATAGTTGCTGTTTCAATACTGTGCTGAAGCAAATTGAGTCCATGTTGAGTGCGGTATTTCAACTTTCCAAGCAGTTTAACGATCTCTATGTGGGTGCCGTGTATACTAACCTCAAATAGCGCTTCTTCGCCGGTGCTTATGATCAGTTCGTCCAGATCGCGTTTAGCTTTTTCGACTACGTCCTCGATACGGCCCGGGTGAATACGTCCGTCGGTGATCAGACTTTCCAATGCCATCTTGGCAATTTCTCTGCGAATCGGATCAAAGCCGGAGATCACGATCGTATTCGGCGTATCGTCAATTAGAATTTCACATCCCGTGATCGTTTCGAAAGCGCGGATGTTTCTGCCTTCACGGCCGATGATACGGCCTTTCATCTCATTGCTGGGCAATTTGATCGACGTGACGGTTGTTTCTATCGTATGATCCATCGAAGTCCGGTTGATCGCCTGCAGCAGCACATTTTTGATCTGTTCCTTAGCCGTTAATTGAGCCTGTTCCTTGATATTTCGAACAGCTTGCGCTGACTCCTGCTTAGCTTTTTCGGTCATATTATTCATTAGAACTCGTTTGGCATCCTCCGCGCTCATCCTTGCCATCTGCTCCAGCTTCTCATTTTCAGATTTGATCATCGCATCGAGTTGCTCGTTCTTCTTAGTTGTCTCTTCCATTTTGCTGTGGAGGAGCTGTTCACGGTTAAGAAAATCTTTTTCTTTGCGTGTGACCAGATCGCCTTTTTGTTCGATGTTGCGCTCGCGTTTGAGAAGTTCATCTTGCTGATTCTTAGTCTGAGCGCGTATGGCCTTGGTCTGTTCATCAAAATCCTGCTTCTTTCGGTACCACTCATCGGAAACTTCGATGAGTTTCTCTTTTTTTAGGTTTTCAGCGTCCACCGAGGCGGAGTTCAGTATTGTTTTCGCTTCATCTTCCGCTTCCCGGATACGCTTGGCCACTCTAATCTTGGTGGCGTAGAGTTGCCCGAAAATGAATGCAGCTACCGCTATAACAAGGCCGGATAGTATAAATATTGCTATGTCCATTTTTCCTCTATATCGTCGTTGGTTATGATCTGTATGTGTTTAAAAACAAAAAACCCCTGATATTACAACTTGGTTTGATCACCACAGCGGTAACAACAGGGTTCGAAATGTAAAGGTAGGAAATACTCGACGAAAAAATTACTTCTGCGAAAATAAGGATATTTCTTCTTCTTTATCTTCAACCGGGGCAGGCTCGGGTTTCTCGGTCACTCCCGCGTTCAGAGACTTAAGCAGTTTCTTTGCGCGCGATTCGTACGATTCGATTTGTAGCTTCTGTTCGTCCCGGGTTTTAAAGTATTCATCGGCGATATTGAGGGCGGCCAAAATGGCGACCTTAAGAGGGGACTTGATGGCTCCGCTCTTATTGATTTCTTTCATCTTCTGGTCGACAAATTGAGAAATTTTTTCGATGTGACCGGTGTCTGCATCACCTTTGATCACATATTCCGACCCGTAGATATTTACCTTAACAGTATTCTTGTCCACTGTTGTTTTTACACCTGTGGTGTATCGGTTAACTTGAATAAATAACTTTTTCTAATTGATCCAACTTTTGAACGACTTGCTCCAACCGGAACCGTATCTGATCGCGGCTATGCTGATCCATCGGATTCTGGTCGGATGCATTTGTTCTGAGTTGTTCAATATCTTCTTTCAAATTTTGATTTTCGGCTAAAATTAATTCTAACTGTTTTCGATGCTCACCGAGTGTCTGTTGTAATTCTTGCAACGACGCCTCTTTAGTTTTAAGAACTGCTTGCTGTCGCCGCAATATCTGCTCTTTTGCTTCCAGATCTTTATTCACGGATTCCAACGCCTCAGATAATCCGCTTTGGCTGTTTTCCACATCTGATCGGAGCCGGTCGCGTTCGGTTTTCGTTTCCTGCAATTCCCGCAGTAGTTCTACTGCTTTTATTTCCAGAAGGTCAAACTGGTTATTGGAAACCAGTTCAAGCGCAGCGATACTCGTCGTTTTGCTCTTCTTATTTTTGGCGGTTCCTTTCATCACGACGAGTTACTCTATTAGTTTATCTTAATTGTGCGCCAAAATCTTTTTCAACTTTTGAAATTACCGTCTTCAATGCGGCATCAATCTCTTCCTCGGTCAATGTTCGTTCTGGAGATTGAAACAGAAGCGAGAAAGCTAAACTTTTTTTATCCGATGCGATCTGGTCCCCGGTATATACATCAAAAACATCAAGCGATTCTAAATTCGCTCCGGCATTACCGCGAATAACATTCATGAGCGAGCCGGCAGAGATTGACTTATTAACTGTCAGAGCCAAATCTCGCTGAATAGATGGAAATCGCGATATCGGCTTAACTGCTTTTTTGAATCGGGCTAACTCTGATAACTTCGTATAATCCAATTCAAACGCCCAAACGTCCTTTTCAATGTCAAAGTGCCGTAGAATACTCTTTTGGATCTTTCCAATACGGCCCAGAAGATGTTTTCCTGAACAAATTTCCAAAGAGTTAGGTGCATACACCTCAATAAAATTATAGGGATTAAATTCAATAGAGTCAAGCATAAATTTTTGACAAATGCGCAGAATTACGCTCTTTAAGTCAAAAAAATCAAAAGGTTCTGATTGATGGCTCCAGTGAATTGGGTCGCGCATTCCTGTTGCGCATCCGCAGATTATTGTTTGTTCATCCGGTAATGGGTTGCCGACATTATGCAAATATATCTTACCGATCTCATACAGTTGGAGGTCATAGTTCTTTCTGAACAAGTTTCCCTTGATGATATCAAACAGGCTTGGGAGCAAAGAAGTACGCATAACGGACATATCTTCGCTGATTGGATTCATAATCTTCATGAATTGCCCTTCAGCCTGCGGTGATAGTACGAGCTGAGGCTTCGGATGAACCATCGAATTGGTTACAGCTTCTGAGAATCCAATTTCACGCATGGTTGCGCGAAGTTCTCTTGAGAGTCTTTCTGGTTTCGATTCTTCCGCTTCATAATTTACATATGCGCCGGTTGCGTTTGGAATTTGATCATATCCGTAAATACGGGCAATCTCCTCGATCAGGTCTTCTTCGACGTTCAGATCGAGCCTGAAACTCGGCGGTGTGACTTCAAATTCTCCGCCGCTTGTTTTATTTACGCGGCATTCCAATTTTTCTAATATTGAAACGGCGTCTTTCTCTGGAATAGTTAATCCGAGTAATTTATTTACTGCAGATGCTCGAAGTTTCACCGTTCGCGGCGCGCGGGGTTGTGCGACAACATCAATAACTCCGGACGCGATGGAACCACCGGCGCATTGCATGATGAGGTCTGTTGCGCGGTCGAGCGCTCGTAATGTTCCTTCCGTGTCAATTCCACGGCCAAATCGTCCCGATGCATCGGAGGTAATTCCAAGGAATTTAGAAGATCGACGTATCCGTTTTGAATTGAAATACGCCGATTCCAGCAAAACATTCTTTGTCTCATCGGAAATTTCGGAGTTTTTACCGCCCATGATGCCGCCGATAGCAATAGCGCGTTCCGAGTCGCAGATCATAACCGCTTCGTCGTTGAGTTCATGAAATTTTCCGTCGAGTGTCTGAAATTTTTCACCTGCTTTTGATTTTTTGACGATGATACGGTGGCCTTTGAGTTCATCATAATCAAACGCGTGCAATGGCTGGCCGCATTCGAGCATGACAAAATTGGTTATATCGACAATATTATTGATAGATCGTAATCCGACAGCTTCCAGTTTTTCGACGAGCCATTGCGGAGACGGTCCGATGGTCACGCCCTGCACAACGCGCGCGGCGTAGCGGGGACAACCATCCGCATCTTCAATTGCTACCGACGCAAGTGAAGTGACAGATTCATTACTTTCCGTAATCTTAGTTTCCGGAATTCTTAAAGGTTTATTTTCGATGACGGCTATTTCCCTTGCAATACCAAGCATATTTAAACAATCTGGGCGATTAGACGTCACGTCGATCTCAAATATGGTTTCTCCGAGTTTCATGAACTCCGTGAAGGCCTGGCCTATTTGATAGGATTGATGCATATCCAGTTCCCAAATTCCTGGAGATTTGTCTTTTTCGAATCCAAGTTCACTTTTTGAACAAATCATGCCGCTAGATTCTTCCCCCCGAATTTTAGCCTTTTTGATTTCAAATCCTCCCGGCATCATCGTACCGATAGTGGCGACAGCCACGAGCTGGCCTTCTTGTACGTTCGGCGCACCACAGACAATATTCAATAGGTCGTTTCCGATATCAACGCGGGTTAAAGACAATTTATCCGCGTTCGGATGTTTTGTGACTTCTATAACTTTGCCAATGATTACGCCTTTGAAAGGATCACGTTCAAAGATTTCTTCGACATTTAGTCCGTTCATCGTCAATCGATGCGCGAGATCGCGCATCGGCAGGGAAATATCAACATAGTTCCGTAACCAATTAAGAGATACTCTCATACTTACTCCGATTTTTTTTCGTCGCGATGTCTCATGCACGCCATTGCCGTCGACGCCATCGCTTTAATATTATTTTTTTTGCTGATAATCAAGTACAAATTCGATTTTGAGAATCATACCTATTTGCTTCAAAGTTTCTATATAAAATTTCATGAAAATATTCAATTGCATTTTTGTTATTTTGCTTGCAGATCGGTACAGAATACCAATAATGAGCTAATGTGGAGGTGATCTCCACACTTTGTGTGATCGTGGAGTGTATTATTTTCTGATTTTTTATTAAAATCAGTTGGGTATAAGAGTAAATCTATGTAAACAAAACCAGACTTAATCTTTGGAAACGCTAGAGTATTAGTAAAGTATTAATTTACAATATCTTAGTTAAGCTGTCACATTCTATTATCGAAAACAGAATGCAACTAAATGCATTAAATTTTACAAAAACATGACATACGTCATTGTTTGTGAAAAAAAACACAAGTATATTGAGTTTGTTGTGGAGATATTCCTAACACTTTTGAAAGGAACGGAACATGTCTGGCAAGAGTCGACGCGATTTTCTCAAAAAAACCGCAATAATCGGGGCAGGGGTTACGGGGCTATCTGTCTCACCGGCAAAAGCAGCCCCCAAGAATATTTTATCGGCAGATCGAATGGGGGTTCTTGTAGATACTACAGTGTGCGTGGGATGCAGAAATTGCGAGTGGGCTTGCAAGGATGCCCATAATTTATCTGCCGGAGAGTTATTTTCTTATGAAGATAGAAAACCTATGGAAACTAAAAGAAGGCCTGATCACACTGCATTGACCGTTGTGAATGAGTATTCACATGGCAAGAATTCAAATCTGCCTGTTGATGTAAAAGTACAGTGCATGCATTGCGATCAACCGGCTTGCGTATCTGCTTGTATTGTTGGAGCTTTTTCAAAACAGGAAAACGGAGCAGTTATTTGGGATACCGATATGTGTATTGGCTGCCGTTATTGTCTCGCGGCATGTCCATTTCAGATCCCGGCGTTTGAGTATGATAAGGCGCTTGATCCGCTGATCATGAAATGTGATTTTTGCTTTAATAGAACAAAAGAAGGAAAACTTCCTGCTTGCGTTGCTATCTGTCCGGTCGAGGCGCTCACGTACGGACCCAGAAGCGAACTTATTAAGATTGCTCGTAATCGCATCAAGAGAGATCCGGATCGTTATGTGGATCATATACTTGGTGAACATGAAGTAGGCGGCACTTCGTGGCTGTACCTGTCATCAAAAGAATTTAAGGAACTGGAATTTCCAAATTTAGGGAATAACCCTGCGCCAGGTGTTTCCGAATCAATTCAGCATGGAATTTTTGCATACTTCGTTCCTCCGGTTTCGCTTTATGCACTGCTCGGCGGAATTATGTGGATTGCAAAACGCCGCAAAGAGTTAAAAGAGGAGGAACACGTATGAACCACGAATCTGTAAATCCCGTTCCCATTAAGCATAGATTTTTTACACCCGGCGTCATAGTACTCGTCATGATTGCGCTAAATGGCATTGTTTTCTTAATGGGCAGGTTTTTCTTCGGACTAGGCGCGGTTACCAATCTTAATAATCAATATCCCTGGGGATTATGGATTGGAGTGGATGTCGCCGCCGGTGTTGCTCTTGCTGCAGGAGGATTTACCACTGCCGCACTGGGTCATGTTATGCATCGTGAAGAGTATCATGCCGTTATACGTCCTGCCTTGCTGACGGCTATGTTGGGTTATACTTTTGTTGCTTTTGGAGTTTTTGTCGATATCGGAAGGTGGTATTTCATTTGGCATCCGCTGATTATGTGGAACGGCAACTCCGCTTTGTTTGAAGTAGGCATTTGTGTTATGATATATATGAGCGTTCTCTACATTGAATTTCTCCCCATTTTCACAGAAAGATTTATAGGAAAAGTTAATTTGCCCGGTGTATTGTCCGCTTTGAACAAACCTACAGATAAAATACTGAGATTTCTTGATCGTGGACTTTCAAAGACCATGTTCATATTCATAATTGCGGGTGTCGTACTCTCGACGCTTCATCAATCCTCGCTCGGCACCTTAATGGTCATTGCAGGGCCAAAGATGCATCCGCTTTGGCAAACACCGGTTCTCCCACTCTTATTTTTGCTATCTGCGGTTTCCGTTGGTTTCCCAATGGTCATTTTTGAATCTCTAATCGCTTCACGGTCACTTAAATTAAAGCCGGAAATGCACGTTCTTTCACGATTAGGATCCATGATTGCGCCTTTACTTGGAATTTATCTCGCATTCAAAATTGGCGATATCGTCATTCGAGAGACCTTTGTATATTTGGGGGAACTTAATACGGCAAGTGTTATGTTCACGATCGAAATTTTGTTTGGAGTAATTATTCCGTTACGAATGTTCCTTTCACCGAAAGTTTTAAAATCGCCCCCGTTGCTATTTACGGCATCCGGGCTGGTTGTGTTTGGAGTTCTGTTAAACCGAATTAATAATTTTGTGGTTGCTTACACTCCGCCATACTCGACGGAATCTTATTTCCCGTCCTTCGGTGAAATTTCCGTAACGGTTGGATTCGTTGCGATGCTGGTTCTAGCCTACCGTTTTATTGTCTTAAATTTTCCTGTTATAAGTTTGCCGGGCAAACAAACCGCACAGCCCACCAAATATAGCATCAGAGGGGTGGAACAATGAAAAACATTCTAATTAGTTTGTTTCTGATCGCAGCACTTTCAGCCGGAGTTAATGCACAGCAAAGCCCGGGTAAAGATCATGCCAAGCTTAGTATCAGTTGCAAAACCTGTCATACATGCGATGTACCAAAGAAAGATGAACCGTGCCTGGTCACATGTCCCCGTGAAAAAATAGTGACGATTTATCAAAAACCGGAGCAAACTCCCGAACTGATAATCATGGATCAGATATTGGATCGATACGGGCCTGTTTACTTTTCGCATAAGTTACATGCGCAAATGTCTATTATGTCCGGAGGTTGTGAGAATTGCCACCATCACAATACCTCGGGTCCCATTTTGCAGTGTAACAGCTGCCATGAATTATCACGAAAGCGGGAAGATGTCAGTTTACCTGATCTAAAGGGCGCTTATCACAGGCAATGCATGGATTGTCATCGGGAATGGAGTCATGAAACAGGTTGCAATTCGTGTCATAAATTGAAAAAAGATCTTAAGGATACGAAACAAGAAGATACTCATAAAAAGTATTTAGGAAAAGATCATCCTGTTATTTTGGAGCCGTCACACATCAGTTATGAAACCAATTCGGATAAAGGGAAGCTTGTTACATTTTATCATGACGATCATACGAAAAAATTTGGATTGTCCTGTGCCGGTTGCCATAAACAGGAAACATGCGCTAAATGTCACGACGTAAGTAAAAAATTCAATGGCAAAATAAAGTCTGCAAATGTAGACAAGTCTTTTGATGAGCAGCACAAAAACTGTATTTCATGCCACAAAGACGATAAATGCAGTTCGTGTCACAGCGATACAAAGCTTGAGCCTTTTGACCATGCGCTTAACTCCGGGTGGGCGTTGGGTAAACATCACGTGCGGCTTTCATGCGCCAAATGTCATGGATCAAAACTTCCGTATAAAAAAATCGACAATGCCTGTTTAAGCTGCCATAAAGATTGGAACAAAGATAATTTTAAACATTCGGTCACGGGCTTACAGTTAGATGAAACTCATTTTGAACTTGGTTGCGACGATTGTCATTCAGGTAATAATTATGCATTAAAACCAAACTGCACTGGCTGTCATGATAATTATGTATATCCAAAACAAAAGCCGGGAAAGTTGGTTAATAAATAATAAGATAGTTGAAGGATTAAGAATCTGAACCGTCTCTAGGAACTAGCATACCATGTTTAAACAAATAGGATTCCGCCTTATATCCGTCGTTGCGTTAGCGTCGCTGATTATTATTGGCGTATTTGCTTACTTCAATGTCAAATCGCAAAGCAGCAGCTTTATCTCGGAGGTTGAAAGACATGCTAATCAGCTGGGTGAAACGGTTGTAGCCAGCACTCGCTTTGATATGATGCTGAATCAAAGAGACAGAATTCAACAAACCATCAATTCGATAGGTAAGCAGCCGCAGATCAGAGATGTTCGGATCATCAACAAGGTCGGGGAAATAATTTATTCTTCCAATCCTGCTTATATAAATAAGATGGTCGATAAGCAGGCTGAAAGTTGTTACGCATGCCACTCGGAGGATCAGCCGCTTGAACAAATTTCGATTACTGAACGAACCAGGATATTTAAAATCCATCAAGACTCTAACCGGGTACTTGGCATAATTACCCCGATTTACAATGAACAATCCTGCTGGCAGTCTGACTGTCACGCACACCCTAAAAATCAAAAAGTTCTGGGAGTTTTGGATGTTTCTATCTCACTTGCAGAGATTGATAAAGCAATTATCACCAGAGAATGGGAAATTGTGATCTTTGCGGTTATAGCTATCATTTCGCTCGGATTATTAATCGCTCTATTTGTGCGGCGCTGGGTTTCGAATCCCGTGCATGAATTACTTAATGCAACTCAACAAGTCGGCCAGGGCAACCTGAATTGTACAATTAAGTATCTAGGCGATAATGAAATTGGAATGCTCGGCGAATCATTTAATAATATGACAAAGAAATTGTCCGAAGCAAGACTGCAGCTTTTCCAATCGGATAAAATGGCCTCGCTTGGAAGATTAGCCGCAGGCGTGGCGCATGAAATTAATAATCCGCTAACGGGTGTTCTAACTTATAGCAGTTTCCTGCTTAAGAGGACAAAAGATAATCCGGAACTCCAGGAAGATCTGAAAGTCATTGTCAGAGAAACGTTGCGTAGCAGAGAAATAGTAAAGAGCCTGTTAGATTTCGCTCGCCAGTCCGTTCCGAAGAAGGGTGTTGCGGATATAAATGCTATAATTGATAAAGCCATTGCTGTCATTGAGAAGCAGCTAACGATCAAGAAAATAAAAATTGTCAAGCAGTCTGAAAATGATCTTCCCAAAATAACGGTTGACGCAAATCAGATGCAACAAGTGTTTATTAACCTTTTTGTCAATGCATCGGACGCGATCGGAAAAGAAGGCGGTACCATAAAAGCATTCACAAAACAAATATCTCTTTCACCGTTTGGGGTCGCTCAAATAAAAAAGGCGACTTGTCCAAAACGGCACAGTCTAATCGACAATGAATTCAAGATAGACGGGCTCCCGGCATTGAAAGTTAAAGTTGTTTCTCATAAAGAGGAAGGTATAGTTCACTTTGATCCCGTATACGGAAAGCGTCGGAATCATTTTAATCCCGGTTATAAAATAGTCGCGGATACAAAATTTGTTTGCCCGGACTGCAATAGTTCCCTTGTTCCGCAGGATAAACCCTGTCCCAACTGCGGAGCTCCCGTTCTATCTTTTGAAATAAGCGGGCAAGGCGTTTACGAAGTATGTTCGTCTGAAAAGAGCGATTGGGAGAAATGGGACTTTGTTGACTCCGCCGGACTGAAAGAATATATAGAGATAAGAATTTCTGACAGCGGCAGCGGAATTAGTAAAAGTGATCTCCCGAAGATCTTTGAACCATTTTTCTCCACGAAAGGACAAAAAGGAACCGGGCTTGGTTTAGCAGTCATTTGGGGAATAATTGATAATCATGATGGAACGATCAGCGTTGAAAGTGAAGAGGGTAAAGGAACTACATTCATTATCCGTCTTCCATTGAAAGCCTAGATTATGAGCAAATCAACAAAAATATTAGTCATCGATGACGAACAGGTGATTATCGATGCCGTAACCAAGATCTGTTCGCTTGAGAGTTATTCAGTTGACTTTGCTTTGGGCGTAAAAAGTGCAATTGAGAAAATTTCTCAAAGCTATTACTCAATTATTATATGCGATATCATGATGCCCGACGGCGACGGATTTCAAATTCTGGACGAACTTCGAAATCGGAATGTTGACAGCGCATTAATAATGATGACGGGTTATTCCACCGTTGAAAATGCAGTCAATTCGCTTTACCAGGGAGCCGTTGATTTTATACCCAAGCCCTTTACGGTAGATGAATTGCTTAGTTCGGTATTTCGCGCAAATAAGTATCAGGAAATAAAAAAGAGACAAACGGATCTTTCGGCCCAAAATAACCCGAGCGGTTTTCTTTACGTTTCTTGTCCTGCAAAATATTTACGTTTAGGTTATTCGAGTTGGATGTTCCAGGAGAATGACGGCAGCGTTCTCATTGGCGCGTGCGATCTCTTTTTAAAAACCATCGATTCAGTTAAAGAAATAGAACTTCTAGCATCAGAGGAAGAGATAGTGCAAGGCGTGAGCTGTGCCGCCATTAAGTCAGGCGATGATAGAGCACATAACATTCTTTCGCCTGTTTCCGGCAGGATAATTGAAGTCAATCACAAACTCAATTTGAATACGAACATGATTGAGAAGGATCCCTACTTTGAAGGTTGGATTTATCGCGTTATTCCTGCTGATATTGCCTATGAAATAAAAACGTTGGTTCCTTATAATTCAGATAGATTGTAAATTGGCAAAGAAATATTAATCTTTAGGAGATATATCATGGCACTATTAATTCTTGCAGTAATAATATTTATCATTGCGGATATTGTTATCCGGATGGTCGTGAAGCGCCTCACCGACAATAAGTTAAAAAAAGAGCGCGAAATGGTGTTGCAGGAAAGCCTCAAACTGGATTTTACCAATGAAGCGAAGACATTGAAGCGTGCGGAAGTCGCAAATCCGAAAGCTAAGATTTTGTGCGTTGACGATGAAGAAGTTATTCTTAGCAGCTTTAGAAAAATTCTTGTTTTGGATGGTTATGCTGTGGATACAGTCGAAACAGGACAGGAAGCGCTCGGGATGATTCAAAGACATCATTATGATTTTGTTTTTACAGATCTAAAAATGCCTTTGATGGATGGAGTAGAAGTAACGAAATCCGTTAAACATTTGCGGCCGGATATCGACGTTATCATTATTACGGGATATGCGTCAGTGGAGACTGCCGTCGAAACCATGAAATACGGCGCAATGGACTATGTTCAAAAACCGTTTACTGAAGATGAACTGCTTGATTTTGTGAAGAAAACACTGATTAAACGCCAGGATAAGATTCAGAAACAACTTAAACCTAAAGTCCATATTTCCCATGTCCCCGCATCGGGTGATTTTGTTAAAGGTGAGTTTTCAATTCCCGGTGGGGTTTTTATTTCCAAGAATCATACGTGGGTTAGTATGAACCAGGAAGGAATTGCGAAAATCGGTATTGATGACTTTGCTAAGAAACTTATTGGACGAGTCTATGCGATCGAACTACCAAATCTTGGCATGAATGTAAAAGCGGGCCAGCCCTTATTCACTATTAAACAAGGAAACAGAAGCATTACGTTTAATTCCCCGGTAAGCGGAAAAGTATCGCAGATAAATACTTTACTTAAGGATAACCTGGATGCTCTGGACATTACTCCATACGAAAGAAATTGGGTTTGCGCCCTCGATACAGACAACTTGGATAACGAAATCAAAAGTATGAGTATTGGAAAATCAGCCGTGGCTTTTTATCAAGAAGATATTCAAAAATTCAAGGACCTTATGGAAGATCTTCTTAAGTCTGAAAAAAGAGAAGGGGAGTATATTGAGAATGGACAAATATATATCGGGCAACTAGAAAAACTAAACGATATGAACTGGCAAAAAGTGGTTGCAGAATTTTTTGTAAGGTAAGGCCGCTCCATTCCACTGTTTTGCGTATAGGAATGATTATTACCGCCCGAGTAAAGGTTGTTTTCTAATGAACCGTCGTCGTCATGTTTCATGCATCCACTTATATAATGAAGTAAGTCTTGCGGCCATGCAGGCCGTTATAGATTGATAAGGATAATCATGAAAACATTTACAGAAGATACGCGGTGCGTCTGGATGACATCGAATGTGGTCGAGTATAGGCTGTGTGACAAGCAGTTTGAATGTGAACGATGTGAGTTTGACAGAGTTATGCGTAATTGCGCATATTCAGGTGAAAAGTCAGTTTTGAGTGAAAAAAAGACTGAAGATATTGACAAGATTGACCTCTTGCTTGATGGGCTGATGTATGAACACTACAACGAACGTTTGATCTATCTGCCCAATAGTCTGGTTCTGGATGAATTATCTGATCAAACATTTCGTTTAAGCCTGAGTTCTTTTGCTGTCCATTTTTTGGATAATGTGTTTACGGTCGTACCAGGCCGCCAAGGAACCGAGATTCGAAAAGGTCAACCTTGTTTGATGCTGAGCGGCGCATGGGGGGGAATGACGGTGAATTCTCCCATTCACTTCTTATATCAGGATAAGTCGGACGACAGTATCCAGCGTGACCAAGCACACTGGGTTATAGGTATTATTGAAGCGGAAAAAAATGAAATTGCACGGGAATGTCTATCACAACAAGAGTGGCAACAACAGATTATCGAGTTATCCCGCATGCTCATACAGCACAAGATTCAACACCCCGGCACGGATCGGACTGCTGATGACGTTGAACATAAGATTCAGCATTTGTATCAACGAATAGGTACGGAAGATTACTTAAGTATGCTCAAGGTTCTTTTCAGACAAAAGATAAAAATCCGAAGTGTTTAAAAAATAAACAGTGTTATTTTATAAAATAAACTATTCACAAATGAGAAACAGTCGCAGCCGGTCGCAAGATAACTTGCGGCTGATTTTTTTTTTTGGTACTTTTGATACATTAAATCAGTTGTTTTGGAGACGCAATGCAGGTTGGGTTGCAACATAAATTTAGCGTCAAACTGATCTTGGTTATCTCTGGAATACTCCTCGCTAACCTTGCCCTGTATACCTATTTTACGACCTCCCATCTTAAATCGGACCTCATACTAGCCTATTCACAACATGCGTATAATCTCAGCGATGTGATTAAAAAATCAACACGTTATTCCATGCTCCTTAATCGCAGTGAGGATGTGCATCAAATAATTAATACAATCGGCACAGAAAAAGATGTCGTTCACATTCGCATATATAATAATACCGGAACGATTATGTTTTCCACGAATTCCACGGAAACTAAACATGCCGTTGATGTGAATGCCGAAGCCTGTGTTATCTGCCATACTAAATTCGGAGTATTTGCCAGCGTTCCTATCCAAGATCGAATCCGTACATATACTCAGGACGGAAAAAGACTGATGGGGTTGATAAATCCCATTGAGAATGAAGCAGATTGTTATAATTCAAACTGTCATGCGCACAGTGCAGAGCAGGAAATTCTGGGCGTGCTTGACGTGGTAATATCCGTCGATAATATTGAGAAGATCATACGTTCCAATATTGCGAATATCGCTTATAATGCTATTGTTGTTACATTTACCATATCCTTTTTCTGCGGACTTTTTGTCACCGTCATGCTGAATCGCCCCATGGTTCAAATTAACAAGGGAATTCAGGAAATAGGGAAAGGAAATTTGGATTATAAGATCTTGCTCAATTCCCACGACGAATTTGGCCGACTTGCGAAAAGGTTTAATGATATGTCCGCTAAATTGCACGCCGCTTATAAGGAAATCAAAAATTGGTCAGACACGCTGAATACAAGGGTAAACCAAAAAACGGAAGAACTGAAAAAACTCTATGATCAGGTGATGCAAATTGAAAAATTAGCCTCGCTCGGAAAACTATCTGCTACCGTTGCACATGAATTGAACAATCCGCTCGAAGGAATCCTGACCTACAGCAAATTGATCGCTAAGCAGCTGGTGAAAGTTCAAAAAAAGAACGAATATGAAAAAGTATTAAGATATCTCTCTATGATTTCCGATGAATCTGCCCGATGCGGCAGGATAGTAAAAGATCTGTTGATTTTCTCACATCGTGACGAGGAAGTGTTTATTCGCGAGGATGTCCACGACATTATCAGAAAATCCATGGCTCTCATACGTCATCACCTTCAAATATATAATATCGAAGCCGTAGAAAACTATAAAGCTTCGGATTCAACGATTGTCTGTAATCCTCAAAAAATTCAGCAAGCTTTGCTCGCGATATTCATGAATGCTATCGAAGCTATGAACGCCGGAGGAAAGCTCATCATTGATACTGCAACGGACGGCCAGGAAATTCACATTCACATCAAAGATACCGGACTTGGAGTTGATCCGAAAGATCTCCCGCATATTTTTGAGCCGTTTTATACGACCAAATCCGGAGGAAAAGGAACGGGTTTAGGATTAGCCGTCGTATTCGGTATCATCAATCACCACAATGGCAGCGTGGTTGTAGAAAGCACTTCGCCGGATGGCACAGCGTTTAAGATTACATTACCGCTGCCGAAAAAATCAGGTTATTAAGTTATGGAAAACACAAAATTACTCGTTGTAGATGATGAAAAGATCGTGCGTGAGTCGCTTCATCATTGGTTCGAAGAAGAAGGTTATCTTGTTGATACGGCCGACAGGGCCGAAGATGCGCT
Source organism: bacterium (assembly GCA_008933615.1). NCBI lineage: Bacteria > bacterium. Next base: position 56,908 of record WBUR01000010.1, read on the forward strand.
TAACAAATTTGATAAAGGAAAATACGACCTGTGTTTATTGGATATGAAGATGCCGGGAATGAGCGGATTGGATTTACTAAAAAAAATGAAGCAAATCGATCCTGATTCCATTGTCATTCTTATCACAGCGTATGCCTCCGTCTCGTCCGCGATCAAAGCGTTGAAAGACGGTGCCTATGACTATATCACTAAACCGGTAGATCCGGAGGAACTTGAGCATCTCGTAAAAAAGGCTGTTGAACAAAAGAAATTGCGCAATGAGAATGACCAATTAAAGGAAAATATCGAAGAGATCATCCGTCCTGATAATCTGATTGGCGAAAGCGCGCAAATGAAAAAAATATATGAGTTGATCAATACCGTTGCACAAACCGATACAACGGTTCTGATACGAGGCGAAAGCGGGACCGGTAAAGAGCTGGTGGCCAAGGCGATTCATATGAACAGCAAACGTAAATATTTTCCTATTGTCACGGTTACGTGTGGAACACTGGAGGAAACGATTTTAGGAAGTGAACTATTCGGCTATGAGAAGGGCGCTTTCGCCGGCGCGCATCACCGCCGCAAGGGAAAATTTGAAATGGCTGATGGAGGCACTATTTTTCTGGATGAGATCGGTTCAATATCCACTAAGTTGCAAATCGATTTATTGCGCGTTCTCGAGTCGAGGCAGTTTACGCGAGTCGGGGGATCGGAGACGCTCTCAAGTGATTTTCGAATCATTGCCGCGACTAATGAGTTACTGGATGAAAAGGTAAAGGCAGGTAAATTTCGGGAAGATCTCTACTACCGTCTGAATATATTTACAATCGTTATTCCGCCGCTGCGCGAACGTAAAGAGGATATTGCCGTGCTGTCTGAATATTTTGTTTCTAAATTTGCTGTGGCTATGAACAAAAACAACAAAAAATTCTGCCCTGATGCTATGGACTTTATGATAAAGTACGATTGGCCGGGGAATGTTCGCGAACTGGAAAATGCAGTTGAACGCGCAATGGTCGTAGGCAAGTCTGAAACCATACAAGTCGACGACCTCCCGTTCCACGTTTCTCAAAACGTTCAATACGATGACACGAACCTGAGTTTGTCTGCCATGGAGCGAAAACATATAAAAAATATCCTTGATAAGAACCATTGGAATATTTCGCGCAGCGCAGAGGTGCTGCAAATTGACAGGGTCACGTTATACCACAAAATTGAAAAATATGGATTTCGAAGAAATAAACGATAAACATCCATATCAAAATAGGCTCGCATCATTTCGGCGTAGTAGGCAATAATTTGGAACTTTCTCGATTTTCAATCCTAAACAATGGAGGACACGGCTATGATGAAAAAATATAGGGTACCCTTTGATCAAAAAATAAAACTGAAAGATTACGATCCGGATGATACGGACGAATACAAAGAGTCCAGTGATGTGCGCGAACAGTTTAAGGAATTTAATATGCGTATGATCGATCTGCAGGAAGTGATGTACGCTGAGAAAAAACATGGCCTGCTCATCATATTGCAGGCGATGGATGCCGGAGGCAAAGATGGAACAATCAAACACGTGATGCGCGGAATTAATCCTCAGAGCTGCCGTGTGACCAGTTTCAAAATTCCATCGGATGAAGAAAGTTCGCATGATTTTTTGTGGCGTTACCATAAGGCGGTTCCGCCCCGAGGCTACGTCGGCATCTTCAACCGTTCACATTATGAAGATGTGTTAGTTACGCGCGTGCATAAATTGATCTCGGACAAAGTAGCCAAGGAACGATTCAATCAGATAAATGAATTTGAGGAATTGATGACGGAAAACGGTATCACGATCCTGAAATTCTATTTGCATATATCCAAGAGTGAGCAGAAGGCCAGACTGCAGGAACGATTGGATAACAAAGATAAACACTGGAAATTTTCAAAGAACGATCTCAGAGAACGCAGTCAGTGGAATGAATATATGGATGCGTTTGAAGATGTGTTTAACAATTGCAGTACCAAACATGCGCCGTGGTACATTATTCCTTCAAACCACAAGTGGTTCAGAAATCTGGCCGTTGCAAAAATTCTGGTTCAGGCAATGGAAGATATGAAAATGAGTACGCCTAAACCGGAGGAAGGTTTGGAGAAACTCGTAATTGAATAAGTCCATTCTTTAAATCGCGATCAGAATTTGTTTATAATACGGTTGTGAAAAGATTCTAAAAAGGAAGAAGTGCGCCTTTTTTTTCGTTGCAGTTCTATTATATTCAGCATACCTTTGCGCGTTACCATTTCCAACCATCACGGGTTTCATTCTCTTTGTAAAACCTATTTTCATTTGAATATATAATTCAATTCGGAGGATTTTATGGATTCCAATAATTCTGTTGAAATGTTATGCATCAATACGATCCGTACGTTGTCCATGGACGCCGTTCAACAGGCTAATTCCGGTCATCCGGGGACGCCAATGGGTATGGCGCCGGTGACGTTTACGTTGTATGATAAATTTATGAGACATAACCCGGCTAATCCGAACTGGCCGAATCGCGACCGTTTTATACTCTCAGCGGGACACGCCTCCATGTTGCTCTACAGTTCGCTCCATATTAACGGATACGACATCGGTTTGGAGGACATGAAGAATTTCCGTCAGTTGCACAGCAAGTGCGCCGGCCATCCGGAGTACGGGCTTGCCCCGGGAATTGAAACCACAACCGGGCCGTTGGGACAGGGCGTTGCCAATAGTGTTGGATTCGCCATTGCGCAGAAATGGCTGGCTAAATATTTCAATCGCCCGAATTTTGATCTCATCAATTACAAAATATTTTCGCTGGCCGGCGACGGATGTATGATGGAAGGCGTTTCCGGAGAAGCCGCATCGCTTGCAGGACACCTCGGATTGAACAATCTGATCTGGATCTATGATAATAATCGTATTACCATTGAAGGTGCTACCTCATTAGCGTTTACTGAAGACGTGGGCGCACGTTTTGCCGCCTATCACTGGAACGTGCTTCGCGTCAGCGATGCAAATGATCTCAACGCGTTGTCCAATGCACTGCAGAGCGCAGTGAACGAGCCTTCTCGGCCAACAATGATCATTGTTGACAGTCATATCGCATATGGCGCTCCGAAAAAACAAGATACACACAGTGCCCATGGTGAACCCTTAGGTGAAGAGGAAATCAAAGCAACTAAGAAAAATTACGGGTGGGATCCTGAAAAGAAATTTTTTGTTCCGGACGAAGTAATAAAATATGCGCAAGATGCTGTTTCAAAAGGGAAGCAAGTTGAAGAGGAATGGAATCAGAAGTTCACTGAATATTCAAGAACGTTTCCTCAATTGGCTAAAGAATTTCAATTAATACAAAGTCGCGGCTTGCCTGAAGGTTGGGATTCTGATTTGCCGGAATTTCCAGCCGATTCAAAGGGTTTGGCTGGAAGAGATGCCAGTGGAAAAGTTCTGAATGCGATCGCTGCCAAGGTCCCGTGGTTGTTGGGCGGAGCTGCAGACTTAGCGCCGTCAACCAAGACCCTGATCACCGACGGCGGACATTTCCAAAAAGATAATTACGGCGGACGGAATTTCCATTTCGGTGTTCGTGAACATGCGATGGGTTCCATTGTCAACGGAATGACCTTAAGTAAATTAAGGCCTTACGGGGCGGGGTTCTTGATCTTCTCGGATTATATGCGCGCAACGTTTCGGTTAGGAGCGCTGATGGAGCAAAACCCGATTTTTATCTTTACGCATGACAGCATTGGTGTTGGCGAGGACGGCCCGACACATCAGCCTATCGAACAAATTCCGTCTCTGCGCGCAATTCCGAATCTTGAGGTGATCCGTCCTGCCGACGCCAATGAGGTAACCCATGCATGGAAATATGTTATGGGCGTGAAAAATCGCCCGTCCGCGCTGATTCTTACTCGGCAAGCTCTGCCGACGTATGACCGAAAAGTGTTTGGCTCGGCGGCAGGTTTGCAGCGCGGCGGATATATTTTACTGGACTGCCAAGGCATGCCAGACGTGATTCTCATAGGAACGGGTTCTGAAGTTCAACTCTGTGTCGGCGCATATGAGAAACTGACCAAAGAGGGCATCAACTGCCGTGTGGTCAGCTTACCCTGCTGGAGTTTATTTGAGCGTCAGGGCAAAGCGTACTGGGAAAAGGTTTTGCCGAGCAGCGTGCGATGCCGTATTGCGGTGGAAGCCGCATCGAGTTTTGGATGGAGACGCTACACTGGAATTGATGCCGATGGCGGTATCGTAGCCATGAGGGACTTTGGTGAATCGGCCCCGTTAAAAGCATTATTGCAGGAATTCGGATTTACAGTTGAAGCGGTGGTTAAATTAGCCAAAGCGCGGCTGAAACATTTCCAAAAAGGAAAACCAAAGGCGAAGAAAACGATAACTACGAAGAGCGCAAAGAAAAAAACGAAAAAAGCGATAAAGAAAAGTAAAAAGGTTGTGGCGAAGCCGAAGAAGAGGGTTTCTAAGAAAAGGTGAGGAGCGGGAGACGTTAATAGTAATTTGACGTTATTTTGAAGAACAAAAAAGGCTACGAAATGATTGTAGTTTTTTTTGTGGTAATTTACAAAAAATTTTCAGGTTTTCAGAAGCATCATTCCAACACCAGAATTTTAAGATTGTCCAACAGTTTTAGCTTACTCCGATCAGTTATAATTCCAAGGTGTTTTACAAATCGTTTGTTGTCAATGGCCCGCACCTGATCCACTAAAATATCCGACGGTTTTTCAAGACCGGCTTCGCCTTTACGCAGGTGAACACGTAATAAATCAGATTCCGGATGGATCTTGGTGCTGATGAGACATACGATCGTGCTGGCATGAATTTGATTGAGCATGTCGGTCTGGATCACGACAACAGGCCGCTGTTTACCGGGCTCGGTTCCAAATCGGGGATTGAGGTCCGCCGTGTACACATGAAATTTCTTGATCGTCATTCGCGAATATCGTCCTCAAGCTTCTCGAATTCTTTGAGGACTTCAAGCGACGTGTTGTAAACCGCCGCCGACTCACGAATCATCTGTTCTTTCAGCAGCTTACGGCGCATCAGGTGATTGTAAAAATCAACGGCGTCGTTGATGTAGGCGTTGCGGGATGTATCGAGCTTTTCGACGGTCTTTTCGGCCTCCTTAAAAACCTCATCCTTTAATTTGAGCGATAGATTTACCATATAATTCCTCTTTTAATGGGTATCACTAAAAGTATATCATATTGGTCAGAAAAAGTCAATAAAAAAGGCTGCGGGATGTTCGCAGCCTTTATAATTAATTAAAAAAGGTTTTCAAGATCATTGAGATCAATATGCCGGCCGCTTGCTCTTTTATTGTCTTTAAGATCTTCAAGAGCAATAATAGGAATTGAAATATCCCCGATCAAAATTTCTTTTCTTCGTTTATAACAAGCATCAAATTGAACGCCTGAAATAGTTGTGAGGATCTTAATTCTGAGCGGCGGAACTCCCATACGAATAACCTGGTGGGGCTACCGGAAGATGTTGTCCGTAAGTGAAGAGGAATCAAAACCGAATTCGATGAGGGCTTGAACGGTCTTGGCCGCATTCGAAGAAACTATGGATATCCACAGATCCATATCCTGCGTTGCCCGCACATATCCGTAATGCGCAACCGCGTATCCGCCAATCAGCAAATATTCAACGCGGTGTTTATTGAATAACCTCAATAGTTCTTTGAAGTCGTCCGGTAAGATATGAATCGCCATAAAATCGTTGACTCAACAATTCGAGTGCCGCCCAACGCTCTTCAGGTGTTTTTGTCAGCCAAAAAGCCGTTTCTTCTCTGTTGTTGTTTTTCAAGCTTGGTTTTATCCATTTTTACTAAAGATTGTGTATTCATAACGGATTAATGTAAGGATAACAACACTGGCGTTCAAGCCGGAAATTCATTCAATGTCTTAATATCCAACCAATTCCTCCAACGCGTGAAGGATCTTAGCCTCATCTACCAAAACGGCCGCTTCCAGAGCGCGTGAGAATGGAACAGGCGAATCTTCGCTACAAACGCGCTTAATAGGTGCATCGAGATACTCAAAGGCATCCTGTGCGATTCGCGCGGCGATCTCTCCGCCAAATCCGCCCATCGTTTGGTTTTCATGAACAATCAAGACCCGGTTTGTTTTTTTGACAGATTGTATGATCGTTTCCATATCCAAAGGAACGATCGAGCGAATATCAATGACTTCAATACTGACGTCTTTGTCGGCTAATTTGCTCGCAGCTCGTAATGCCATGTGTACCGTCGTTCCATAGGTCACGATGGTAGCGTGGGTGCCTTCTCTGCGGATTCGGGCTTTCCCGAATGGCACGAAATGCTCCGGCCCTGTCTTAGGGCTTTGCGCAAAAATCTGGTTGTATAAAAATTTGGGCTCTAAAAAAAATGTAATTCCTCTAGAACGAATCGCGGTTCGTAATAATCCGCACGCATCATCAGAAAATGACGGCATAACAACGCGTACCCCAGGCAAATTTGCTATAATACCCTCAATGCTCTGCGAATGATATAAACCACCGCCGATGTATCCGCCATGCGAGAGACGGATCACAATGTTCGGGCAATTCTGTCCGTTAGAGCGGTAATATTCGTGACTTGTTTCGACGATCTGTTCCATCGCAGGCCACACATAGTCTGCGAATTGCGCCGCTTCGATAACAAGCCTGATATCGTCTTTAAATCGTGACATCCCGTTGGCCGTACCCACGATAAAGTCTTCTGCGATAGGCGCGTTAAATACACGTTCTCGTCCGAATTCCTGCTGCATGTTTTTGGTAACATTAAATACGCCGCCTTTATCTTTTGATGCGACGTCTTGTCCCCACAAAAACGTGTCAGTATTGTGACGAAATTCTTCATGCAGCGTACGATTAATAGCCTCCCGAATTTTTTCCGTAGGTTCGCCATCCGGTGTGGGAGTTTCATCTACAAAAATGGGTTCCGGAGTCACGTATAACAAGGCAGTTGTAGGGTCGGGCATTGGAGCGGCTTCCGCTCTGGCTGCGGCTTCATTCACTTCCTTCTGGCTCGCATTTTCTAAATCGCTAATTTCTTTTTCACTGAATATTTTCTCCTCAACGAGGAAGCTGCGAAACTTAATAATCGGATCGAGTTTATTCATCTCATCCAACTCTTCTTTCGAGCGGTATAATTCGTGCCGGTCGCTGTTGGAATGAGCCTGAATACGTACGCAGTCGGCATGAACTAACACCGGCCCATTGCCCGCCTTGACATACTGGATAGCTTCATCCATCGCCCGACGGCTGTCAAAAAAATCTTTGCCGTCACAATTGACGATGTGCAAAAATTTTATGCCCTTGTAGTTATCCGAAACGATCCTATTCGCGGTCTGTTCCTCGCTCGGAACGCTGATGCCGTAATGATTATTCTGTACCACGAAAATAACCGGTAATTTTTCGCGGCTGGCGCCGTTGATGGCCTCGAAGACGTATCCTTCCGACGAAGAAGCGTCACCGTAACTGGCATACGCGATGCCGTCGGAATTGTAATATTTTATCGCGCGCGCTACACCAACAGCGTGCAAAGTATGATTGGAAACACAAGAGGACACGTTTTCAATATTGATTTCCGGTTTTGCAAAATGATTGGACATATGCCGTCCGCCGCTGGCAACATCGTCTTTACGGCTGAGGCCATTGAGCATAATTTCATTTACAGTAATACCGGCTGACAGGCACGTTAGCTGATCCCGGTAATAGGGGAACAAAAAATCTTTTTTTGGCCGAAAAGATAGCCCCAATGCAAGTTGAATTCCTTCATGGCCGCTGCACATCGCAAGATAGGACCAGCCTTTGGACTGACGAATAAACTTCGATGCCTGTTCGTCAATCAATCGGCTCATGTGCGCGAGTTTGTACCATTTTTTCAAATCGTCACGATTGACTTTTTTGGGTACATTTGAAGGCGGCTTGGCCATGGTTTCCATGCACTATCCTTTACTTAATTGAACGATGTAAGACACTTTTTTAGGGACTGTATTTAACGAATTTTTGATTTTATTGCAAGTAATTTGTACGGGTTATTGAGAAGAATTTCTTATTCTTCCAAAACGTATTCGAAGGTGAGAAATGAGGTAACGACAATAATGACGTCAAATGCGACGAGAATCTTAATCCAATCCAACGCTTCAACAAGTGATTCGCCTCTGAGGATGATGCCTGTTGCTTCTACAGACGCAATTATCGAGGGAATTGCAACGGGGAAGAGTAACACAGGCAGGAGAACCTCGCGCATCTTCGTATTCATGGCAATAGCGGAAAAAATCGTTCCAGTGCTGATGAAACCGAGCGTGCCAAGCAGGCATATAAGCAACAGAGCCGGTATCTCCTGAAAAACCGAAAGATTAAAAAACAAAATGAACAACGGTAGTATAAAAAGTTCGGTGATAAACATAAACACGCAGCCGGACATGAGTTTGCCGAGATAAATGGCTCCTTTATCAATCGGCAGCATCATCAGCGCTTGAAAATTTCCGTTTTCGCTTTCGGATGCAAAAGCGCGGTTCAATCCAAGCGTGCCTGCAAAGGTAAAAGCAACCCACAAGATGCCCGGCCCGATCTGAAGTGTTTGCTCAGCGTCCGGGTTCATTGTAAAATTGAAGATGACAAGTACCAATACGCCAAATACGAACATGGCGCTGAAGGATTCTTTTGTCCGGCGCTCGGTCAGGAAATCCTTCTCGAAAATGGTCCAGACTTTTTTTAGAAATGGTGTCATGCAAATGAAGTCAGTGGCATGGGAGGAAAGGATCACAGAATATGCTTAATAAGTCGGGGTGGGGAGATTTGAACTCCCGACCTCTCGGTCCCGAACCGAGCACGCTAACCGGGCTGCGCTACACCCCGAACAAAAATTTATACGATATCGAAAACGTAACTTTCGATCACCAGGTTGGCGAGTAGCTTTTGGCACATGTCGTCGACCGTCTTCTCAGCTTCCTGTTTCGTCATGTTTTCGAGTTTGATTTCTATATATTTTCCTAAACGAACGTCCTCAATATTCACGAAACCCATTGTTTCAAGCGATTGCATGACCACTTTACCCTGCGGATCAAGCACGCTGGCTTTTGGCATTACTTTAATTTTTGCTGTTAACATAAATTCTACGTAAAAATTTGCGCCGCCAATATAGCTCTTCAGATATTCAGAGGCAACAATTATTTCGTAATAATAATGCTTTTTCTGATCAAAATCTGTTTTGCAGTCGCATTCGGATTCTCCTTGATTATAACGTTGGGCTGCGTTCCGCTCTTTACTTTCGCGTTGAGTTCGAGCAGTGAGCCGCCGCGATCAACAATCAAACGAATATTCTCTCCGACTTTCAGGCTTTCAGCGTCCTGAACGCACCTGCGGATCTCCTCTAAATCAGTGTTAATTTTGCATTGGCCGAGTTCTTGGACGATGTCGCCCGCCTTCAAACCCAGCGCGCTTGCTGTCGAATTTTCGGAAACAGTAGCAACGAACAATCTGCCCTTGTCGTCAATGTCGAAGTACCAGCCGTAATATGGAGGATAGGAATATTCGTAACTCAATCCCGCCTTTTCAAAGTAAGTTGTGACCGGGATCGTCTCTTTACCGCGAACATATTTTTTATAAAAACTCTTAAAATCCACACCCGTCGCTTGCTTAAAAATCTTGATCACTTTTTCGTCGTTGTAAGCTTTCTTTTTTTGACCGAATTCCTTATTGAAATATAAAACGACATCGTCTAAGGTTTTCTTGTTGTTTGTCTTATCTCGGCATTCAATATCCATGAAGTAGGCAATGAGCGCTCCTTTGGTATACATGGAGTTCGCAACGCCGACTTCTGCCGCCCTCAGACTTAAGTATTCCAGGTCATCGCGTGTGTCGGACAGCGCAATATTCTTCATGTCTTCATACAACTGCGACGGCGCTATTATTCCTGATCTGACCAAAGTTAATTTCGCGTAATATTCTGTTACCCCCTCTATAAACCACATTGACTTAAAACGGACAGAATCCTGATAATTAAAATTTGAAAGTTCCGATGGAAAAATCACTTTTGGATTCCATACATGAAAAAACTCATGTGCGATCACGCGGGTATAGAAACTGCTGCGCAGCGAAGCTTGACGGGTCGGCGGCGGAAGGAAATACGCAGAAGAATTCAAGTGTTCAAGCGCCCCGTAGCGTGAATTGTTCGTAGAAAAATTGAGCAAAAAGTAATAGTGTTTGAAAGGCGTTTCACCGAAAAATCCGGTCTGATAATGGATACATTGTTTCGTAAATTCAATAAGCGAATCCATTGCTACATTGGACTCTGAATTGACTACCATGGTATATAATGTCTTGTTAAGTTCGAAATCATAGGTCTTGATTCTCGGACCGCCTGCTAAGACGGGGGAGTCAATTAGTCGATCATAGTTCTCCGCAAAAAACGAAAGCGGCTTTTGTTGATCAAGACCACACCAGACACGCCAATCCGACGGTAGCACATATGAAATTGTATAAGGTTGACTTTTGTGATTTTTCAGGTAACCGAAAACGGCGGGACCATTGAAGAAATAAAAGTCATCGCCCATTTCACTCAGCGTCGTGGGGAGAGTGTCCAAACTGTCTTCCGGGATGTCATGTGCAATATATGTTATTTTCCGGAGCTTTCGGGCATTTGAAATAGTCCATTCGTTTGCGCCTATGCGCTTTACAGTTAAAGGTGTGGCAGCGGAATCGAAAGCCCTGAGGCTGTCTATCCACTTTCCAAACTGACACATCTCGTAATTGCCGGGCGACCAGGCCGGCATGTAGAACGTTGCAGTTTTTTCCGATATATTGATTAAATCTAATGTGACGTGGGCTTTATCTGAGCGCGGATTTCTTACTTCAACAGTGTAGTGAAACTGGGCATCTTGACAACGGACGACATCAATAAAAAAAAACAGAAAACCAAATAGCAATAAGTGCGTTTTCATTCATCCTTTCCTGATCAGGGTCTTCTATAATTTTGTCAAAGCACGTTCGTAAATCTTGATAAAGGGTGCGGTAAATTTATTCCAACTGAGATCGGTTTTCATTACCCGTTTAACCAAAACGTCCCATTTGTCTTTTTCTTTAAAAAACTCTGCAGCCATCAGCGCCTTCTTTGCGAGTTCTTTGTCATCGGCAAAAATAAATGCGTTGCCGCTCAGGTGTTTTTCTTTAATGGGGTCAAAAAGGTCGGCGACATGGTTAGCCTTATGCATTAAAGGAATGGCGCCATAATGTATGCCGTTAAGATAATAAAGTTCACTGAAATTATCGGTTGGTGGAATATACATGAGGTCGCAGACGGCAAAAAAGTTATGACGAAACTGATCATCCGGATCATGATACGTAAAAATTTTATGTTTATAATTTTTCGCGATGGCGGATTTGATAGCACCTATCGACGCAGGGTTTTGATTGCCAATGATAAAAAACTGAAGAGGAACGTCCTTTAATGATTTCAAAAACTGCGTAATAGATTTTTGTTGACGGTCAATATCCTCCGCAAGTATGCCTACAATAAGCTGGTCATCGCCGAAGCCGGAACGTTTATCAGCAAGAAAGCCTTCCTTGTTGGTTTGTTTGCGTTCGAACTTCTCCGCGGAATAGGTTTTGTAGAGCGTATTGTTGTTTGCAGGGTTCCATAAATTGTGATCGCCTGCGAAAGGGACGTCATTGATCGCTTTGGATGCCGCCAAAATGCTTTCAAAATCATTGGCCGGTTTGCTGATCGACTTCAAACGTTTATGCATATACGGCACCGTAACGGCATCCGAGAAGGCCATTCCGGCTTTCAGGAAACTTAGTTTATTTTTATGCAAACATTTATCTTTGGCTTGTTCGTCGGCAATCATAGTCTTTTCATAAACCGATTTATCAAATAAACCCGCTTCGTTTATGTCGTTGATAGAGAACGTTACGATGGTTTTTTTAAAGAAATTATTCCTTTTCTGTTCGTCCCGGATCATCGCCGGCAAGAGTCCCGTCGGCCAATCGCAGCAGTGAACAATATCCGGCTGCCAACCGAGGGTCTTCAGCGTTTCAATGGCAACTTTGGCGAGAAATATAAACCGTTCGTCATTGTCCTTGAAAAATAGGTTTGTTCGAATATCCCGGTACATGTCGGCGCGTTTGTAATATTTTTCAGAATCGGCAAAATAAATCTGGGTTTTTGTTTCCGGAATAAACCCGGATTTGACGGAAACGGTCATGTCGCCATTGAACATTTTTACGGGAATATCTTTGAGGCGTATAATATCGCGTATGATATGTTTGCGTTCGTTGATCAGACTGTATTTAGGCATTAGAACGCGCACTTCATGACCTAACGCCTGTAAATACGGAGGCAATGAGCCCGCGAATTCCGCACCCCGTCCTCCCTTCACGAATGGATATACTTCAGAAGACACGAAGAATAATTTAGATTTTTTCATATGCTAAACTCCTGATTGCAATCAATTGGGTTCGACCAGTTTGACCTGTTTAAGATAATCTGCCGCGTTTTCAGGCGGAGTGGGGTTGATAAAAAAACCGCTGCCCCATTCGAAACCTGCTACCTTGGTTAATTTGGGCATAAGCTCGATATGCCAGTGATAAGAGTTGGTATCCTCTGTTCTATTGACCGGTGCCGTGTGCAAGACATAGTTGTATGGCGGATAATCCAAAGCTATATTCAGGCGCTGCAGTGTTTCCTTAAAAATCTGCGCAAGCGGTAAATAGTTACTATTCGGCTGCATTTCAAAATGGCTTTGGTGCTGCTTAGGCAAAATCCACGTCTCAAAAGGAAAACGAGCTGCAAAAGGTTCTATCGATACAAATTTTTCATTTTCTATCACAATACGTTTAGCCTGGCTGATCTCCTGGCGGATTACATCGCAAAAAATGCATCGCTCTTTGATGTCGAAATGATGTTTCGCTCCATGCAGTTCCTCCAAAACGGCTTTCGGAACGACGGGTGTAGCGATCAACTGGGAATGGGTATGATCGACCGTTGCTCCTGCGGCTGATCCTTGATTTTTGAATATGAGAATGTACTTAAATCGTGCATCCCTTTTGAGATCAAGGATACGGTCACGGTACGCGTAAAGAATATTGCCGAATTCAGTTTCGTTTAGATCGGTAATGTCCTTTTGATGGAAGGGCGTCTCGATGATGACTTCATGTGCTCCAATCCCATGCATAAGGTCGAAAATGCCTTCGCCGCGCGGATTTATTTCTCCTTCAATTTGTAAAGCTGGGAACTTATTGGGTACTACCCGCAAGTACCATCCGGGCTTGTTAGGCTCAGTGTGAGAGGGCCGGTAAGACATTACTTCCGCCGGCGTAGTATGTTCATTGCCTTCACAAAAAGGACAATGCATGGCTTTTCTCTTTTTTTCATCGGGAGCAAAATCGGACGGGCGTTTGCCTCGTTCCTCAGAGATAATCACCCAACGACTTACTATAGGGTCCTTGCGCAGTTCAGACATTCATATCCTCAGAGAAGTGGAAAATCTTTAATAATGTCACGAGTGAATAACGGCGCAAAGTTAGACATTTTTTTATAAAAAGACAAATGGAAATTTTGAACACGCTTGTGTAACGTCTAAAAGAATAAAAAACTTGCGTCTTTATCAAAATTCTATTATGTTAATGACGTCTTTATTCAAGCCCGACAATTCACATGTAACGTGATTAGTAATATCAATCGCTGCAAACTGCAATATAGGGAGTATTAAAATTATGGAAGGTATTCAAACGACGATCAAGTATACCGGCCCGGGTGATTCGATTGGCGTGATTAAGGTGGGCGGTTATATTGATACGACGACTTCTTCCGAACTGGAACGCTCGTTGAGTTCACTTTTAAAAAAGAATCAATTCCGTATTGTAGTGGATCTGGGCGATGTAGATTATATTAGTTCTGCAGGTTGGGGTATTTTTATTAGTGAAATTAAAGGGATCAAAGAAAACAACGGCGACCTGAAGCTGGTGCGCATGATTCCCGAAGTGTATGAAGTATTTGAGCTGCTTGAATTCCATTATATTTTGAAGGCTTATGATACGATCGATGATGCTGTAGATGCTTTTGTGAAAGAGTCCGGCGGATCGCTGGCAACGGCTCCGAAAGCGGCAGTTCCGCAAGAAACCGTCGCGGCCGCACCTGCACTAACGCCGAACGTAACACCGGCGCCATCGAAAACAACAGCTCCGAAAATGGTACAAACGGCCGAGGATGATGAAGACGACGACCTGCACGCCAAAGCGGAAATGCTTAAAGAAAAAGAAGCAGATATCGATGATATGACCGTTGATGAAAAGATTGAACACGCCATTTCCAAATATCCTCATTTGGGTGCTTGGCAATTGAAGAAGGCGCTGAATACATCCGAGTATAGTTATACAAGCGTAGGGTGGTTTGAAATCCGTAAAAAACTTAAGTCTCTTAAACGCTAATTTCGGCTATCGTCATTAAGACCTTTCAGACAAAAAGCTATTTTTTTTCTGTGTTCATTTTTGAAAAGTCTCACGTTTTACGACGTGAGACTTTTTTTATTTTGAGGCAGTTCCTGCTAACAGGGGCAGCAGCATTGGTGCCCGTATTGGTCACTCCAGTTTTTCTGATTTCCCAAACATACAAACCATCATGGCAACAGAAAATTCATTATCTAATCGACGCAGAACTCGATGTCAAACAACGCATCGTTAACGGGAAACAAAGAATAGTTTATACTAATAATTCGCCCGACACACTGCGAGTGCTGTATCTGAATGTGTATGCGAATGCATTCAAAAAAAACAGTTTTATGGAAAGTTATCAAATTGAACGTAACCAATTTGAAGGAGGCAGCATTATCTCGTATCTGAATGAGCGATATCTTGGCTTTAACAAAGTACGTGATATTCGCGATGAGGATTACGGTTTTCTGGATTTTAGTATCGATGATACCATCTTAAAAATCATTCTTGAAAAACCGATATTGCCGGGAACGGCGCAAACCTTTTATCTTGATTTTGAGTTGAAGATCCCGTTCCTGCTGCGCAGAATGGGATGGCGGAACAGGGAGGGGATTGAGTTTTCCATGGCCCAGTGGTATCCCAAAGTATGTGTATACGATCAAAAAGGCTGGCACACAAACTATTATCTGGGACGCGAATTCTATGGTGAGTTTGCGACATTTGATGTGAGTATCACCCTTCCGGAAGAATATATAGTCGGCGCAAGCGGTTCGCTTCGGAACGCAACTGACATACATGAGATGATGAAGCGCAGCGGCGAAACAACCGGCCAAGATCGGCTTGTTATTACCTGGGATTCATCTGCAGAATCAGGTCCGTCAGGTAATATGGAATTGGAATCACTGCTCGCCGAGTTTGACGATCTTATGAAAGAAAAGCAAATTGAGACCAAGCGCAGGACCTGGTTGTATCATGCAGAAAATGTGCATGATTTTGCATGGTGCGCCGATCCGGATTATATATATGAAAGTGTTGAACACGAGGGGGTGCGTATTCATTTGCTGTACCAGCCTGACGTCGCGGAAAAATGGAAAGAAATGAAAACGTGGACTTCACGAATTCTTAGTTATATGAATGATCATGTCGGCAAATACCCATACACGGATTTTACGATCGCGCAGGCAGGTGACGGGGGGATGGAATATCCGAATATTGTGTTTATAACCGGCGATCGCGATAAAAAATCGCTGGCCAGCGTTACGGCGCATGAGATGGTTCATAATTGGTTCTACGGTATGGTGGCAAATAATGAAACCCTGGAAGGATGGCTCGATGAGGGCGTAACTTCGTACTATACTACGCGCCTTATGGAACATTTGTTTGGCAGGTACGCTAATATTGATTACGATTCACGATTCAAACAAAAGTGGTTCCCTAAGGAAGACGCGCGTATTGCAACGTATATGGGCCTAGATATGTGGATAAAACAAGGCTATGAAGAAAAAGTACTTCAACACTCAGATTTTTTTCAAAGCGACCGTTCGCACTTGTATTCTGTTTACTACAAAGGTGAAATCTTTATGTTTGTGTTGGAATATTATTTTGGCAGAGAGCGGTTGGATGAATTGATAAGGAAATTTTTTGCCGAATGGCATCTGCATCATGTATACACGGAAGATATGCAGCGCTATTTTGAAATGGAATCGGGAATTGAACTCGATTGGTTATTTGAAGAGTGGCTGAATACGACGGATGTATGCGACTATGGAATCAAAAATTCAGGCGGCCGATGGCTTGAAAACAAAAAATCTTATGAAGCGGATATTATTCTGACCCGGCGGGGCAGGATCGAGATGCCTGTAGATGTCACGGTGACTTTAGTCAACGATTCGTCCTTGACTTACCGAATTCCGGCTCATTCGGATGATCCGGACATTTGGGGGGCGGAGCGAAAACCGGTATGGAATAAGGTATCGTCTGAGTATTTACTCTACTTGGAATTGCCCGACGCGGTTAAGTTCGTTGAGATCGACACAACATTATTATTACCCGATATTCACCGCATGAATAACCGGACGGGTTTACTCCCAAAAACGGAATGGCATTTTCAAATGCCGGTTGGCAGACTGGCGACGTTAAATACGTATGTCATTGAGCACCGCCCGTCGCTGTGGTATAATGCTGCGGACGTATTGCGCACCGGATATCAATTTAACGGTAAATGGGCCACAGATGAGCATAAGGTCAAGGCCGGCGTGTATTACGGAATTGACAGCCGAAAAGTTGATTTTGAGTTCAATTATTCGACGCCGCTGTATAAGTGGGGACGGCAGTTGTATATGAGCATGGGAAGCTATCGTCTGGAGGGGCGTGCTGAAAACAGAATTTCACTCACAAAACGAATCTACAATTCCACGTTGTATCGTCCTCCTATTAATGATTTCAGTATCGGTTTTCGTTCCAGTTACTTATTTGACAGCCATTATCTTC
Organism: bacterium; assembly: GCA_008933615.1. NCBI lineage: Bacteria > bacterium. The sequence goes on from WBUR01000010.1 coordinate 73,841, forward strand.
CGCCGGGCATCTTTTGGGATAAGAAACACACGAATGTGGTTTCTCTTGGTTGGACGTTACAAACCAAGCTTTATAATTCGCCAAAACTAAAAACTAATTTCGAAACTTCCACAATTGGTTCGAGATGGCAATACTCTAAATTGTATATGACATACAGGCACCCCCTGTCCTTGGTCAAAAAATATTTGTCGGCCACTCCTTATGTATTTGGAGGCTATTCGACGGGAAGGGTACCGGTGCAGGAACTTTACTATATTGCCGGCGCATCGCCGCGGCAAATGTTTGACAACAAATTTTATCGTTCGCGCGGAACTATTCCGGACGGACTCTGGCGCAATAGCGGTTCCCGGCATGTCAATTACGACGGCGACGGCAGCATGAGCGGATATGCGGATTCTAATCTTTTCGGCTCAAAAATTCTCGTAATCAATTTGGATTTAAATTACAGAAACCCTTTTAAGTTCATCACACAAAAAAGTATTTTCTTTTTGACTCAATTTGAACCGTATTTTTTTTATGATCTGGGCTTACTGTGGAATGACGACGCAAAACTGAAGAAGAACCTTGGTCAATATCTTTTGATGGATGCGGGCTCGGGATTTTATTACCAAATGCCCATACCTTCCTGGATAGGCAATTACAAATTAAAATGCGATTTCCCGTTGTGGGTGAATAAGCCTGAACGAAACGGCAAAAGCCGCCGGATTGCTTTCCGATGGCTGGTTGGACTGGCCAATGAGTTCTAATTAGAGACCATTAGAGCTAAATATTATTTAAAATTAAACGAGAATATATGCAGCCTATTACGCGCTTTGAGATTAGATTTTTTAGGACGTTAGTCTCAATTTGGCAAAAAAAAATCTCATTAATGTACTGGTGCCGTAATTGTAATAGCGAAAACAAAGTTTTTTTCCATTATAAAGAACAATACCCCCAATATATATGTAATCGGTGCGAGACAAAAAACGTGATAAATCTTAAATATCAATGAATTTGCATTATTTTTATTGACATTATATTTTTTATTAGTTAGATTTATAACAGATAATCAATTTTGTTAGTAAACGTCTGTAATCGTTCAAGTTTGTCCACATTACAAATATTTTTTTAACATAATCAAGTTACACTGTAAGGAGGTCACATGAAGTGGTTAAATTCTAAAACCCTTTTGGTATTATTTGCAATGGTTCTGGTTTCCAGTTGTACAAGTTATGCGTCCAAAGAGGAAGTTCAGCAATTGGACGAAAAAAGGGCAAGTGTCAAGGCAATGGAGAATAAGGTAGTTGAACTGACCAATGAAAAGAAAAAAGCGGATCAAGAGCTTCAGCAGAAAAAACAGAAATTAGATCAGGTCAAGAAAGACAAAGAAGAAGTGTTAAAACGCCTCGAAGCCATAGAAAAAGCCAACAAGTAAATCTATAATACAGTCTACGACTATGATTTTATATTTTAAGAGGAGAATACAAATGAATTTAGCTAAGGTACTCATGTTGGGCTTGTCGTTCATTCTTTTCACGACGGTTCTTCAGGCGCAGGAAGAGAAAATGAAAAAGGAAGACTGGACCAACAGCATTAACACATTGACCCAGCAGCAAACAGCTCATCAGATCAAGATAGACAGTTTGAATAAAGCAATTACTGGCGTCAAGGAAGAGGGCGCTAAAGTTGACGCCGAGACAGAAGCCGTTTGGAATGAAATTTACGCCGCTGTGGGAACCGATAAAGCCGGGGTGGATGCGATGAAGAAACAATGCTCTGATCTTGAAGCACGTATCACCGAACAATCAAAGTTGAGCGATGAAGCGTTGAGCAAAAAAGTGGCTGAGCTTGAGGCTTTAAAAGCTGAGGTTGAAGCACTTAAGAAGGATAAACGTTACGCATTAACTGAAATCTATAATAAAGTTAATGACCTGACCAATCGCTGCGATCAATTGATCTCACGAGGCAAAAATTATACACCTCCCAAACCGCGTCACGACAGTTATTCGGTTGTCATCGGCGATTTTCTCTGGAGAATTTCCGGTAAGAAAGAAGTGTATTCCGATCCGTTCCAGTGGATGAAGATCTATTCCGCAAACCGTGATCAGATTAGAAACCCCGACCTTATTTATCCGGCACAGACCTTTGTTATTCCGCGTGCGCAGGAAGCAAATGAATATTGGGTCCAACGCGGCGATAATCTGAAAACCATTTCCCAAAGCGTATACGGCTCGCCATCGGATTGGGTAAAGATCTATAACGCGAATAAGAGCATTATCGGAGAAGATTCAAATACTATTTATCCTCATACGATTTTAATTATTCCGAAATAATTAACGGGACCGGTTATCACGATGTGCGTGATAAAGATAGCGCAAGTTTATTAAGTAAAAAGCTCCCGAACACTTTTGTGTTCGGGAGCTTTTTTATTTCAGTAAGGAGTGTAATTGGCTAACGGCGATAAGACGATTAAAATTCAAGGGGTCAACCCTGTCATACTATTAGGCGCCAATGACAGTCACCTCAGAATTCTTCAGCAGAACTTCAACTCAAAAATCGTTGTTCGTGGTGATACCGTTCATCTCAAAGGCGATAAAGCCGAAGTCGAGCAGATTGAGGAAGTATTCACTGAACTCATATTTTTGTCCCATAAAAAACATCAACTGGATTCTGTCGATGTAGAGACGGTCATCCGATTGGTAAAATTGGGCAATGATGAGGAAATATCTGAAAAAAAACAGGAGATTCTGCATCCTCACAAGAACCTCAATTCCGTCGTATTATTTACACACAGGGACTATGTGGAGGTTAAATCTGAGGGACAGGCGGAATACGTTAAGCAGGCTAAGCAAAACGATATTGTTTTTGCAATTGGACCGGCGGGAACAGGGAAAACGTATTTGGCAGTTGCTATTGCCTTGGCTTCCTTAAAGAATAAGGAAGTAGAGCGAATTGTAATTTCACGGCCGGCAGTTGAGACCGGCGAAAGCCTCGGCTTTTTACCTGGGGATTTACGCGATAAGATCGATCCGTATTTGCGCCCATTGTATGATGCATTACACGATATGATTCCAAGCAGTAAATTGCGTACCTATATGGAGCAAGGCGCTATTGAAATTGTTCCACTGGCTTACATGCGCGGGCGTACGCTTAATAATGCGTACGTAATTCTTGATGAAGCTCAGAATACTACGCCCACTCAGATGAAAATGTTCTTAACGCGGCTCGGAGCGAATTCTAAAGCCATTGTGACAGGCGATGTCACTCAGAGCGATCTCCCGAGAAATATAACTTCCGGATTACGGGAAGTTGAAGATATTCTGATGGGGATCGAAGGCATAGCCTTTGTATTCTTCAATAAAAAGGATGTTGTACGCCACCGTCTTGTGCGGGAAATTATAGAAGCTTATGATACCTATGACGATACCCAGTCCGTTTCGCCTGGAAAGAATCTTTCTTTGCAGCGTGGTGGGGACTAATATGATTTCAACTAATAAGATAAGGGAATTCAAATGAGAGATGTAGTTATTGTTTCAGCAGCAAGGACGCCTATAGGGTCCTTCCAAGGAAGTTTAAGTGACGTGACCGCGACCAGATTAGGCGCATTGGTCATAGAGGAAGCTATTAAAAGAGCGGGTATTGATAAATCCATGGTAGATGAAGTGATCATGGGTAACGTGTTAACCGCCGGAGAAGGACAGGCGCCGGCACGTCAGGCGGCATTGTATGCCGGACTACCCGAGACGGTGACGTGCATGACGATCAATAAAGTATGCGGATCCGGATTAAAATCGGTGATGCTTGCCGCGCAAGCAATCATGTGCGGCGATGCAGAAATCATTGTTGCCGGCGGAATGGAAAGCATGTCTAACACGCCGTATTTGCTCGACAAAGCCCGAACAGGTTACCGGATGGGGCACGGGCAGGTGCTGGACAGCATGATTAAAGACGGTTTATGGGACGTGTATAATGACTATCACATGGGAAATGCCGGCGAATTATGTGCGAAGGAATGTAATATTCCGCGTGACGTTCAGGACGCATTTGCTAAGACCTCGTATGAACGTGCCATCAAAGCTCAGAAAGACGGCTTATTCAAGGAAGAAATTATCGGTGTCACCATCAAAGGCAAAAAAGCGGACGTAGTTGTAGCAGATGATGAAGAGCCCGGGAAAGCCAATTTTGAAAAAATGCTGACGTTGAAGCCTGCATTTCAGAAAGACGGTACCATTACCGCAGCAAATGCTTCAAAAATTAATGACGGCGCCGCCGCTTTAGTCGTGATGTCCAAAGAAAAGGCCGATCAGCTTAAGCTCAAACCTCTGGTGAGGATCGTTGCACAGGCCTCGGCTGCGCGTAAGCCGGAATGGTTTACCACAGCGCCGATCGATGCAATTGGCAAAGTCCTTAAGAAAGCAAATCTGAAGGTTGGCGATATTAATCTGTTTGAAATCAATGAAGCCTTTGCGGTAGTCAGCTTAGCCGCGGCGAATGAACTGCAGATTCCTGCGGAAAAAATGAATGTGCACGGCGGGGCGATTGCTTTAGGCCATCCGATCGGTGCGAGCGGAGCGCGTATCCTCACTACGCTGCTTTACGCGATGAAACAGCAGAATAAGAAGTTTGGCCTTGCGGCATTATGTATTGGCGGAGGCGAAGCTAGCGCTTTGGTTGTTGAAAAGATCTAAAGAGAGCTGAACCCGAAGTTAATATCCAAATTGTGGCTGATCATGTATGGCAGAGTCTAAACACTCTGCCATTTGTTTTATAGGTTTTCAAAAATCTTCAAAAACATGATAGAAGTCATTGTTTAATCAGTTGCTTAAGAGTAAATTGTTCTCGTCAAGAATGCCATTAAGCGAAAGTTAAGGGAAATCTACGCATAAATAACTCATCTTGACCCGATTTCTATTACTTTCAAAGGAAAATGACTTATGAACGCGCAAATTGGAACTCTGGAGAACCCATTAAGAATAGCGATCATTGGATCTGGCCCGTCGGGCTTTTATGCAGCAGATCATCTACAGAAACAAAAAGATCTGATCGTGCAGATCGACATGTTTGACCGCCTGCCGACGCCGTTTGGTCTTGTCAGAGGCGGTGTGGCGCCGGATCATGCAAAGATCAAATCAGTGACGAAAGTTTATGATAAGATCGCCGCAGACCCTAATTTTCGGTTTTACGGCAATGTAGAATTCGGTAAGGATTTGACACACGCCGACATGTTAAAATTTTATCACCAGGTCATTTACGCGGTCGGAGCTCAAACAGATAAAAAAATGGAAATTCCAGGTGAAGATCTTCCCGGAAGCCACCCGGCTACGGAGTTTGTTGCATGGTATAACGGCCATCCGGATTATCGTGATTATAAATTTGATCTGACGCAAGAATGCGCCGTCGTGGTCGGCGTAGGAAACGTTGCCATGGATGTTGCGCGGATTTTAGCGAGCAGTTATGATGAATTGGTTAAGACCGATATGGCTGATTATGCATTGGAAGCTTTGAAAAACAGCAAGGTACGTGAAATTTACCTCCTTGGCCGTCGAGGGCCAGCCCAAGCCGCATTCACAAATCCGGAGGTCAAAGAACTGGGTGAATTGGAAGAAACGGATGCCATTGCGGATATCAATGAGGTAACGTTGGATCCTCTGAGCAAAGCCGCACTGGAGACCAATCCTGACAGCACTATTCAAAAGAATATTGAAATTATGACAGGTTATGCTACCCAATCTCCTAAAGGAAAACCAAAAAGACTATTTATGCGCTTCTTAGTCTCACCTGTGGAGATTACAGGCAAAGATCGTGTTGAAGCGGTAAAAATAGTTAAGAATGAACTATTCCAGAATAAAGACGGCACTTTACGTCCACGCGCTACGGATAAATTTGAAACAATAAAAGCCGGATTAATATTTCGGTCAATAGGTTACAAAGGAGTTGCGCTACCGGATATTCCTTTTCACGATAGCTGGGGCGTAATTCCAAATAAAGATGGAAGAGTGCATGATCCCAAGAACGATAAGATAGTAGAAGGCGAATACGTTGTAGGCTGGATCAAACGCGGCCCGTCGGGCGTGATCGGAACCAATAAGCCGGATTCACAGGCAACAGTTAATATGATGCTCGAGGATTTGAAGCAAAACAAATGTTTTTCTCCTGCCCTTCCGAAGCGTGAGGCTTTGGAAAGTATGCTTTGTGAGAAAAAAGTCAAATTTGTTACTTTCGGCGAATGGCAGAAGTTGGACCGGCTGGAAATACAGAAAGGGCAAGCTCTTGGGCGCCCGAGGCTAAAATTCACGCGCGTTGAGGAAATGCTCGGAGCGCTCGAAAAAAAATAGTCATCTTTTATTTCCAAAATATTCTATACATTAGGCCTGTCTCAGATCGGGGACAGGCCTATTATTTTATTATTTAGAGAGGTTGACAGATGAACTTATTTAAGCGACTAATTCTTACCGCAGCCTCAGTTATTCTCTTTTCCTGTTCGACCAATCAAAACGGTTCCACCGTTGTGGTTGCCGTCAAGGCTGATCCTGACCAGATCAATCCCGTTACCCACGTCACCGCTTTTGGGCGAATTCTGTGTACTGGCATTTTCCCGCGGTTATTGGAATCGGAGTTTGATACCGTTACGGGCATGATTTACTACCAGCCGCTATTAGCGAAACGCTTTGAATTTTCTCAAGATCACAAATCCCTTACCTATTTTTTACGCTCGGATATTTTTTGGGATGATGGGCAACGGGTTACAGCCAAAGATATCAAATTTACATTTGAATTGATCAATCATCCCGATGTTGCCAGTTCAAAAAAAGATCAACTGCAGATGCTGGATATGGACGAAAACGGAAGTCTGGACAAAGCGATCAGAATTGTCAACGATTCGACCATCACTTTCTATTTTAAGCAGGCAAACCCTCTTCAAATTTACGACACCAATTTGCAGCCGGGTTTTTTGCCCTATCATATATTAAAAGACGTCAAACCGGCCGATCTGCGAACTCATCCATTTAACTTAAATCCACTGTCCGCCGGACCTTACCGGTTGAGTGTTTGGAAGAAACAGGAGCAGTTGATTTACTTATCACGCAAAGAGGAAGCAGGAAAAGTAGATCAGATCGTTTTTCGGGTGATTCCCGAATACACAACGCGTCTAACGGCTCTTAAAACCGGCGAAGTGGACGTGATGTATCCGATCAATCCGCAGGACGTAGCGCAGATCAAGAAAGAAAATCCGGCTATTCGGATCGAAGTGATGAAAGCCCGCTATTATGATTATGTAGGGTGGCAGAATATAGATCAAAAAATTTACCACGAAAGTAACGGTGCAATAGTCAAACCACATCCGCTATTCGGGAATAAAAAAGTCCGTAAAGCGCTGACAGTGGCGATTAATAGACAGGAGATAGTGGAAGGGTTTTTGGGAGAATACGGACAGCAGGCGGTTTCTCCAATTTCTCCCGTTTTCAAATGGGCAATCAATGATTCGCTCCGACCGCTTCCGTATGATCCTGATTTGGCAAAAAATATTTTGAAACAAGAGGGCTGGTTCGATCATGACGGGGATGGAATTATCGACCTAGAGGGCCGTAAATTCGAATTTGACATTTATTATGATGCAGGAAATGACCGGCGCGAATTTGCGGCGCTTATCATTCAAAGGAATTTAGAAGCCGTTGGTATCAAGGTGCGTGTTCAAAGCGTGGAGACCAACGTTTTTTATGATAACGAATTGAAGAAAAATTATGACGCATTCATTTCCGGAATAGGCGTGACGTTACAAATTGATCCCACCAGTGAATGGAATTCCAACCTGAAAAAAAACACGTATAACGATGTGTCGTATCAAAATCCGGAAGTTGACAAACTTATTGAAAAAGGCAAGAGCTATACAAATCCGCTGGATGCGGCGCCAACATGGAAGAAGTTTCAGGCTATTATATACGAAGACCAGCCTGCCACATTCTTATTTTGGAGGGATGAGATTGTGGGATATAATCAAAGAATCAAGAATACCCATACGACCATATTAGGTGAAATTGATAATTACTGGCTGTGGACAATTGTGCCTGGACAATAAGGCATCAACTAGGCTGCTTCAAATCTTCTCTCATCAAAAATGATCTGACGCGCGAGTTCGCGCTCTTTTTCATCAATTTTATACAATGGTTTTATTTTCTGCGCATTGACAATAGCCATGTCGAGACCGGCTTCGATCGCGTAATGTAGAAAAACAGAATTGATCACATGGCGCGCCTCGGGATTTAATCCGAACGAAATATTACTCACACCGAGCAGTGTCTTAACTTTTGGAAATGCCTTTTTGATCAGTCGAATTGCTTCGATGGTCTCAATACCCGCTTTTCTAAATTCTTCGTCGCCGGACCCCAACGTGAAGGTTAATGCGTCAAATATAATGTCTTCTTCCCGCATGCCGTATTTGTTGACCACGAGATTATGAATTCGTTTAGCAATCTCAAATTTCTTTTCACGTGTTTTTGCCATTCCGTCTTCATCGATCGTCAGCGCAACAACTGCCGCACCGTAACGTTTGCATAACGGCAACACTTTTTCCAACCTTTCTTCGCCGTCTTCTAGATTGATCGAATTAACAATGGCACGGCTCCCGAGCATTTGAAGAGCTTTTTCGATCACGGGATATTCAGTGGAATCGATCATCAATGGAATTGAAACCTGTGTATTAAAGCGTTTGATCACTTCTTCCATGTCTCTTGCCTCGTTACGGCCGACGTATGCTACGCAGACATCCAACACATGTGCGCCTTCGCGAGCCTGTTCTTTACCCATGGAGACCATGCTGTCATAATCTTCCGCGATAAGTAGTTCTTTAAATTTCTTAGATCCGTTCGCATTGGTCCGCTCGCCAATAATAATCGGCGCCGGTTCTATCTGCATTGGAACAGCCGCGTATAACGAGGAAACAGATGGAACGTAATTCCATTCGCGTCCGCGGGGATTCAAATGTCCGATATGATCGGCGAGTGATTTTATATGATCGGGTGTCGTTCCACAGCAACCGCCGATGATATTAACGCCAAAGTCCTTCGAAAAATGACTCAGCCATTTCGTTAATTCGTCCGGTGAAAGATGGTAGTGCGCTTTCCCGCCAATGTTCTCAGGTATTCCTGCATTCGGCATACAAAAAATAGGTTTCGGAGAATTGTGGCAGAGAAAACGGATATTTTCGGACATTTCTTTCGGACCTGTCGCGCAATTCATTCCAACCACATCAACAATATCGAACGGCTCGATCGTTGTTAAGGCCGCGTTTATCTCAGTTCCCATTAACATGGTTCCCGTCATTTCTACAGTAACGGATACAATGACGGGAATCTTTTTCTTGCGGTCTTTGAATAGATCTTGCGCAGCGCACAGGGCAATTTTGGTTTGCAAAATATCCTGGCACGTTTCAATACAAAAGAGATCGGCGCCGCCGTCAAATAATCCGGCCATTTGATCGTAGAAGGCCTTTCGCATTGATTCAAAATCAATATGGCCGAGAGAGGGCAGTTTTGTGGTGGGTCCGATCGAACCCGCTGCAAATCGCGGCTTATCGGGAGTAGAGAAGTCCCGTACGCATTTTTTTGCCAGTTCTGCGCCGAGCTTGCTCAATTCATATGCCCTATCCTGCAAATTATATTCAGCCAAGACAATTGAAGCCGAGCCGAAAGTATTCGTTTCAATCACGTCCGCGCCGGCCTGGAGGAAATCAACATGCACTTTTTCCATTGCCGAAGGCTTCGTGATCAACAAATATTCGTTGCATCCATTGTACTCTTCGCCGCCAAAATCATCTGCATTCAGATTTTGCATTTGAAGATTTGTGCCTGTTGCACCGTCGAACAGGATGATTCGGTCTTTTAGTATGTCCAAAAATTGTTTCATTATAAATCCTGACCCATTAGCAATAGAGGGCACAAAGAATAAATCATTTTTGAGAACTATGGGATCTCTGTGGCACACATAAAAAAAAGCGATCCCGATTACTCGAAATCGCTTTCTAAATAATCGTTTGTTCTATTAGTATCTGTACATGTCCGATTTATACGGGCCGTCAACCGTTACGCCGATATATTTTGCCTGTTCTGTCGTCAGCGTGTCCAGTTCGACGCCGATCTTCTCCAGATGCAGGCGCGCCACTTTTTCGTCCAGATGCTTCGGTAACGTATAAACTTTCTTTTCATACCGGTCGGAATGGTTCCAAAGTTCGAGTTGGGCCAATACCTGGTTTGTAAACGAATTTGACATCACGAAAGACGGGTGTCCCATCGCGCAACCAAGATTGACCAGACGGCCTTCCGCCAGAACAATAACATCTTTTCCGTCGATTGTGTATTTATCAACTTGCGGCTTGATCTCTTCTTTGGTTTTACCATAATTCTTATTTAACCATGCCATGTCGATTTCCGTATCAAAATGCCCGATATTACACACGACAGTTTTATCTTTCATTGCCCTGAAATGGCGATCAGTAACGATGTTCATGTTACCGGTTGCTGTTACGACAATATCCGCTTCTTTGACAGCCTGATCCATTTTTTTCACTTCATATCCTTCCATCGCAGCCTGAAGGGCGCAGATGGGATCAATTTCAGTAACGATAACACGAACGCCTGCGCTGCTGAGAGATTCCGCGGAACCCTTTCCAACGTCACCAAAGCCTGCAACCACGGCTACTTTGCCCGCTAACATAAGGTCCGTTGCTCTGCGGATGGCATCAACTAGAGATTCGCGACAGCCGTATTTGTTATCAAATTTAGATTTAGTGACCGAGTCGTTAACATTGATCGCGGGAATCGGCAATGTTCCGGCCTTCATTCTTTCATACAAACGATGAACACCCGTTGTTGTTTCTTCTGACAAGCCTCGGATGTCTTTGATCAACTCCGGATATTTATCAAATACCATATTAGTCAGGTCGCCTCCGTCGTCGAGAATCATATTCAATGGTTTACGGTCTTCGCCGAAAAACAAAGTCTGTTCAATGCACCAATCAAATTCCTCAGCATTCATTCCCTTCCATGCATAAACAGGAATACCATTCGCGGCAATGGCCGCTGCCGCGTGATCTTGTGTGGAAAAAATATTACAGGATGACCAAGTAACTTCAGCGCCGAGTTCGACCAGCGTTTCAATCAAAACAGCGGTCTGGATGGTCATATGCAGGCAGCCGGCTATACGGGCGCCCTTGAGGGGTTTCTGCTTCCCATATTCTTTGCGAATCGACATGAGACCAGGCATTTCTGCTTCAGCTAATAATATCTCTTTACGTCCCCAAGCGGCAAGGGACATGTCTTTCACTTTATATTTCATGTAGGATGGGATCTTTGTATTCAATTTCTCTGCAACCGACATTTAATTCTCCTTTTATTTTATATTTTTCTAAACGTCGGTAAAATAATACATATCCTTAATAATTGCAATTTCTTTTTTGTACATAACATTAAGTGTTGATTCGCAGGTTGGTAAATTCGACTAACGCAATATAAACTCTTGTATTTTTTAGATTGAAATGTAAATTATCTACATAGTTCAATTTTCATGAAATCGCGACTTATAACTCCCGAGTAGCAAATTTGAAAGATCTGCTAAAAACCTACTCCGTAATTTATGAAACGCCTGTGGCATGGGGTGAAATGGATGCGCTAGGCCATGTTAATAATATTGTTTATTTCCGCTATTTCGAAAGCGCCCGATCGGACTACTTTCAAAAAGTAGGCATTTGGGAATCGGCAAAAGAGAAGGGGATAGGCGTTATATTACATTCGACAAGTTGTCGTTTCCGAAAACCGTTGACGTATCCGGATACGGTTTCCGTTGGTACGCGCGTAACCGAGATTCACGCAGATCGTTTTACCATGGAGTATGCCGTTTACAGCCATGCCGATAAATCTATTGCCGCAGAAGGTACCGGGATCGTTGTAGTTTATGATTATCGGAAGAATCAGAAATGCGCGATGCCTGCTGCAATGAGAAAGAATATAGAGGAACTCGAGCATCGGCTTAAAAAGTAGAGCTGCAATTTAAAATGAAAAAATTTGTAATATTTTTTTCGATTGTGTTGTCTATTTATTCTTTGATCAATCTTTATATATTTCAAGCCGGTTGGAGCGCCATTCCTTCCCAATCCAACTACCGCGTATTCTATGTCGCATTTTTTTTTCTAGTTTCCACCTCTTTTATTGTCGGGCGAATTCTGGGACGAAAAGCACTGTCAGCATTTGCCGAAACCCTTACATGGATCGGATCTTTTTGGCTTGCATGGATGTTATATTTGTTTCTGTTCGTAGTTCTGCTCGATGTAACCGCTATTGTGAATGATAGGGTTCAGTTTCTTCCCGAAAACGGTTCATTATCAAAGCCGGGTATTGCAGCCCTAGTAAGCTTTTCGACACTGGTAATTGTTCTGTTCGGACATCTTAATGCAAGGACTCCGCGCGTTAAGAAAATTCAGTTGAGTGTTTCAAAAACGGCGCCGGGTCATAAATCGATGCGCATTGTGGTAGCGTCGGATATTCATCTTGGGACAATAATTGGTAAATCAAGGATCAACAAGATCGTTGGAATTATTAATAGATTAGATCCCGATTTAGTATTACTTCCAGGCGATGTGGTAGATGAAGATTTGGCCCCGGTTATAAAAGAGAACTTAGGTGAATCGCTTCGGAATATTAAATCGAGATTTGGAGTGATTTCCGTAACCGGAAACCATGAATTTATTGGCGGTGTGGGGGCTGCATCACGATATCTGCAGGATCATGGCATTACTGTCTTGCGCGACGAAACGGTAAAAATTGACGACAGTTTTTATGTTGTTGGGAGGGACGATAGAAGCGTGAATAGGTTTAATGGACACATGCGAAAGACGCTTGATCAGTTAACGGCCGGTTTAGACAAAAGACTGCCCATGGTCCTGATGGATCACCAACCATTTCATCTGGAAGAATCCGTAAAAAGCGGGATCGATTTACAACTTTCGGGCCATACGCATCATGGGCAATTATGGCCATTGAATTTTATCACGAAAAAGGTTTTTGAAGTGAGCTGGGGCTACAAGAAGATAGACAACACGCACATTTACGTTTCGAGCGGAGTTGGCACCTGGGGGCCTCCGGTTCGAGTCGGAAACAGGCCTGAGATCGTGCAGATAGATTTAAAGTTTGTTTAGCGCGGCTTAGTTATTGAACAAATCTATATTTTCCCAATTTCTTAAGAGTTTCATAATGCGAACGTATTGCCGCAATTAAGGATGGCTGGTAATTATATCGAATGCGGTGTTTCTCCGCCAAGTCTCTGACAATTTCGCTGATTGCCGGATAATGTATACTGCACACTTTAGGAAATAAGTGATGTTCGATCTGGTAATTTAAACCGCCGATGTACCACGATAGGAATTTATTATTTCTGGCAAAATCAGAACTGGTTTCCATTTCATGTACAGTCCATGCGTTTTCTATTACACCTTCCGCATTTGGAGACGGGTGGTCTGTTCCTTCCACAACGTGGGCTAATTGGAAAATAACGCCCAATATGATACCGGCCGTGAGATTCATGGCAACAAAGCCGATCACAAACTGCCACCAGGTCACATCTAATACCAGCAAGGGTATGATGATCATATACGTATAGTAGAAGAGTTTTCCAAGAATCAAGAGGGCAACTTCAGAAGCGGGGTGTTTTATATTTTTGTAAGGACCCAAATCGCGCTGCAGAATATATTTGTAGTCTTTGACAAACGCCCAGAAAAGAATTGCAGTACTATAGGCGAGAAGCGCGTACCAATGCTGAAAACGATGAAACGGCTTCCATTCTGATTTTGGCGAGAGACGCAAAATTGGAGATACGGTAAGATCTTCGTCAATTCCGTGAATATTTGTATACGTATGATGGATCACATTATGCGTGATCTTCCATAAATAACCGTTAGCGCCCAACATATCAAACGTAAGGCCGATGAGTTTGTTAACAGCGGGTTTCGAAGAATAGGCGCCATGTAATGCATCGTGCGCAACGGAAAAACCAATTCCGGCAAAACAAACACCCATCAGGATAGCAAGAAAGAGCATGGTCCAAACTGAAAAATAATTGGTTAGGATCAAAGCATACGATCCATACATCAATGTCAAAAGAATAATCGACTTCACGACCATAGCCACGTTTGCATTAGAAGAGATGCCCCGCTTCTGAAAATATTCAGACACCCTTTGTTTAAGTTCCTCCACAAATGAATTAGCATCTCGATTAACAAAAGTGATTTTTTCAGCAACCATAACCTTCCTCACTTTTCAAAAAAGTCTATTTTTTTTGATAAATTACGGGGTGTGATTTTTTAGAAAATAGAATTTAGCGGTGAAACTGAATTAATACTTAGGTAAGCTCGGATCGATGTCCGATGTATAGGCAGTAATTCCACCTGTTACATTGTAGAGATTTAAATATCCTTTTGCAAGTAATTCTTTTATTGCCCTGGCACTTCGAATTCCCGTTTTGCAGTAAAAAACGACAGGTTTACTTTGCGAAATGATTTTTTCCTTTTCAGTGATTTTTGAAAGTGGAATTAATTCGCCGCCAATATTCACAAGATCATGTTCAAACGGTTCCCTGACGTCGATGAGCTGGAAATCCTTTTTAGTATCTATCCATTGCTTTAAATCCTGGACGCTCAATTCATTGATTTGATTATGTGAAGAAGTAGGAGGCTTCACACCGCAAAATTCATCATAGTCGATTAATTTACTTATCGTGGGGTTTTTTCCATTTACAGGATTATTATCGTCTCTGGAAAATTTTACGATGCGTGTCTCAAAATTCAGCGCATCAAATAAAAGCAAACGACCGCTCAACGGTTTCCCAATTCCGGTAATGATTTTAATAGCCTCGCTGGCCTGAAAGCTCCCGATGATTCCGGGCAGAACACCCAACACACCGCCTTCGGCGCAACTTGGAACCATACCCGGCGGGGGAGGCGTGGGGTAGAGGTCGCGGTAATTCGGGCCCACAACGCCATTGGAATCGGTATAATGGAAGACCGAGACTTGCCCTTCAAATTGAAAGATCGAACCGTATACATTTGGCTTATTAAGCAACACGCATGCATCATTGACAAGATATCTTGTTTGAAAATTATCCGTTCCGTCGACTACAACGTCAAAATGGTTTATGATGTCAAATGCGTTTTGGGATGTGATTTGTACAGGATAAGTGAGCGTGTTGATAAAAGGATTTAGTGCGAGAAGTCTTTTAACGGCAATATCGACTTTTGGTTTTCCAACATCATGAACTGTGAAAAGAACCTGCCGCTGGAGATTTGTTTCATCTACGACATCAAAATCAACGATACCTATCGTGCCGACGCCCGCGGCCGCGAGATAGAGTAAAACCGGGCTTCCGAGGCCGCCTGCGCCGATAACCAAAACCTTAGCGGTTTTAAGCTTTTTCTGACCTTCAAGGCCGAATTCCTTGAGTATAATATGCCGGCTGTAACGAGAGAGTTCTTCTCTGGATAATGTGCTATCGGAAAACGGCATATCAAAACGTTAAAGTTGAATATGGTTTATTTTCTCTCAAGAATCATCGCGCCGCCCTGTCCTCCGCCGATGCACAATGTTGCTAGTCCGAACTGCTTATTTTTTCTTTTCATGTCCTTCAGCAGTGTTAACACGAGACGTGTTGCGGACGAACCCACAGGATGTCCAAGCGCAATGGCGCCGCCGTTGACGTTTAATTTATTACGGTCGATTTCGCCGACAGCTTCGGGTAAATGGAGAACGTCATTGGCAAATTGCTTAGAAGCAAAGGCTCTTTCATTTGCAATCACCTGGGCTGCAAAGGCCTCATTCAATTCGATTAATTGAATATCCTTCATCGTTAGTCCGGCATGCTTCAACGCAACCGGTGTGCTGAATACCGGCCCGAGGCCCATACGTTCCGGATCGAGTCCTGCAAAACCAAAGCCGCGTACATATCCTAAAATATCATACCCCATCTCTTTCGCTTTTTCTTCCGACATGACCAGAACAAAAGCCGCCCCATCCGTTATTTGACTTGCATTTCCGGCGGTCACCGTTCCGAATTTTTTATCAAAGGCAGGACGCAATTTGGTCAATGCTTCCATATTTTGGTTTTTCCGGATACCATTATCTTCGTCTACGACGGTTTTGTAAGTAGGAGGTAAATAGACCGGAACCATTTCTTGTTTCAGTATACCGTCATCCGTGGCCTTGCCTGCACGCAAATGACTCATAACGGCAAATTCATCTTGCTCTTTTCGCGTAATGCCGAATTCCTTTGCAAGAACCTCCGCCGTTACGCCCATATTTAACCCGCAATACCCGTCGGTGAGCCCCAATAAAATGCCAATCACCGGACTGAAATCGCCCGGACGAAATTGGGATATAGCGCCAACTCTTTCGAATACCGATCTTGCTTTAAAGATCGCAGCAAACTTATCTGTAGCTCTTTCTGAAAAGAGCAACGGTATCTTGCTCATGGATTCAACACCGCCCGCAATAACAATATCGGCTTGTTCTGTGACAATTCTTAAATACGCATCCACGATCGACTGCATGCCGCTTGCGCAGTTACGTCCCACAGAAAATGCAGGAACGTTTTTTGGAACGCCTGCCTCTAAGGCGATAATGCGGGCAATGTTCGTTGCTTCGGGCGGCTGGGCAATATTGCCGACGATAACCTCATTAACTAATTTAGAATCCAGGTTAGTGCGGGCGAGTAGTTCCCGCATGGCAATTTTTCCGAGGTCAACGGCAGTCAGTTTATTAAAAAGCGTGCCGGCTTTGATGTACGGCGTTCGCACGCCGTCGACGATGACTACATTTTTCATAGAGCACCTCTATTCTAATTTTTTGAGCTATAGGATTTTTTGATGAGTTCATCCAGATATTTCTTCGGATCTTCGATGACCTCATCGCTGACGATGAAATTGGTTTTACCGGCCAGTTTGAGGCCGTATTCGTAATCTTTAAAAAGAAATTTCGCAACCTGTTTGAATGTAGATTTCTCAGCGCCGGCTTTTCTTGATATCTTGTTAATGGCCTGATCGCTGAATTCAAACACGATCCCATGCTGAGTCAGGAATTCTTCCTGGAATTCCTTCATGGAACTATACGTGAGAAGTTTATTTAGTTCCAGTTCCGGGTTTTCAACAATTTCTTTCGTTACTTTGAGTTTCTTGATCTTCGTCGAAGGCAGTTTTTTCTCAAATTTGATCAGAACGTTCTCGATAATATTCACAAGGCCGCGCGCCCCGGTGCGATGGACGTGAGCGCGTTCAGCAAAAATACGAAGCGCATCGTCATCGAATTCAATTGCAATGCCATACGCTTCAAAGTCACGTTTCTTGCTCAGGGTGACGCTGCTGTTCTTGTTTTTTAAAATATTGAATAAAGCATCGACGGAAAGTTCGTTGAGAACCGTAATAACGGGAAGTCGGCCTACAAATTCGGATTCGAAGCCGTATTCGATCAGATCTTCGGTTTTGACTTTCTTAAGCAACTCCGATTTGCTTATTTGATTGGAGGATGTATGCTCTGCGCCGAATCCCATTTTCTTTTGATTGACACGGTTCCGAATGATTTCCTCCATGCCTGAAAATGCTCCGCTGACAACAAATAGAATGTTTTTGGTATTTACTTTTTTCCGCGCCACTTTGCCGGTTTTCTGTGCTTCCATAGCGGCTTCCATTTGCGAAGCCATATCGTGCGGAACTCGCAGATCCACTTCAGATTCTTCCATGAGTTTAAGTAAATTTCTCTGTACGCCTGTTCGGGATACGTCGATTCCGCGTGTATTTGCAGACGATGCGATCTTGTCAATTTCATCCAGGTATATAATGCCGTATTCAGCGCTTCTAATATCTCCATCCGCTTCACGAACAAGATCGCGAATAAGATCTTCCACATCACCGCCAACGTAACCGGTTTCGCTGAATTTAGTAGCGTCGCCTTTAACAAAAGGAACGCCGATCTTATTGGCGATAAGTTTAACAATGTATGTTTTTCCTACGCCGGTCGGTCCAATTAGAAGAACATTGCTTTTTATGTTACCGACGAGCTTTTGTTCTTCGGTAAGAGTATCTTCCAATTTCATTCGGTTATAATGTGTAGCGATTTTGGTTGCAATCACCTCGATGGCTTCTTCCTGGCATTCAACAAATTGATTAAGATATTCTTCAAGTTCTTCCGGTTTCAAGTCGAAATTGAATTCACCGGGACGGTATTCGCCTGTTGGTCCTGATTTCTGTCCAAGCGAATCCTGTTCGACGTCTTTGGCTCCGTATTTTTCTTTCAGAAACTCTTCAAATTCTTTTTTGAATTGATCCGTATTTGTTTGTGAAGAAAAATTCACTTTCTATACCTTCTTTCGTGGTTATGTATTGTAAGTGTTTTTTTGAGTGCTAAGTAGTAAACTCTAAAAACGATGACTTATTTCAAGTTACACTATTTTTTGAAAATAGTAAATTCATATTTCAATAAATCGAGAGCGCCTGTTTTAGCGGCAAGTAACCTTTTTACTGCCGTTACGTATGAATACGCGCAATAATTCATCCCGCCGCATTCTTTGTTTTCGGGTGTGTCACTAATTCAGTAACCTGATTAAAATTGTGAGAAAAATGAAACATGCTCTCATGAGAACTTTTTTTCCGGCAATTTTCTCCGTATTACCGGCGTGTTCCGACGCTACAAATGAGGATTGTGATTGTTCGTCATCTGCGATTAAAGATTCTATTACTGTTTCAAGTATGGCGACTGAAGGAATAGATTCATTGCTGATGGATGAAGCGATACAGCGCTCAGAAGAGTCAGGAATCATATATAGTTTCATGGTTTTGCGAAATGGAGCAATTGTTTCGGAAAACTATTTTATTGGGAAGTCTGCGCAGGACTCATTCAGCGTTCGCTCAGTAACCAAAAGTATCATAGGAACGTTGATTGGAGTCGCTATTCGTAATGGCGATATTAAGGACGAAGGTCGAAAACTCAAAAATTATTTCCCTGAATATTTTGGAACGATTTCGGATCCCGATAAAAACAATATTACGATAAAACATTTGCTTACGATGACGTCCGGTTTTCAATGGAATGAGGTGGCGGACAGATTATACGGAAATTATATGGAATCGGCGATTATTACCCCAATGTCCGATGTACCAGGAGTGGTATTTAACTATAATTCGTCGAACCCGCACCTTCTTTCCGGGATTATAACGAAATCCACTAATCGCAGTACACTGGATTTCGCAAATGCATACTTGTTCGATCCATTGGGAATAACTATTAAACGATGGGATGTGGACCCGCAGGGTTATTACCTGGGAGGAACGGGCCTATTTATGACAACGTGTGATATGGCGAAGATCGGATTTTTGTATCTTAATCAAGGATGTTATGGCGGCAAGAATATTACTTGTAACAAATGGGTAAATGATTCATGGAGTGATCACATTCCAGGTTCGTCGACTGATTATGGTTATCTCTGGTGGCTAATGGAAAGCGGCGGACATAGAATAGCGTACGCATTTGGATATGGAGGACAAATGATTTATGTTATAAGTGACCTTCAATTAGTCGTTGTATTTACCGCCGATCCCAATGTAAATGCTCAAACGGCTCAAAACACACGGAATCTTGAAGATGATATATTGAATGCTAATATTATACCGTCAATTCATCAATAACCTGATTCTCATATGATTACGTGGAACGATTTTGAAAAAATTGAAATAAGGGCCGGAACTGTGATCGAAGTTCAGGATTTTCCTGAGGCGAGGAAACCCGCGTACAAGCTGAAGATTGATTTCGGGGAATACGGTATCAAACAGTCCAGCGCGCAGATCACTAAATTGTATTCAAAAGAGTATCTGTTAAACCGGCAGGTAGTAGCAGTAATTAATTTTCCACCTAAACAAATTGCAAATTTTTTTTCTGAATGTTTGGTTTTGGGCGTTGTCAGAGGTGACGGAGAGGTTGTGGTTCTGCAAGTGGACAGGCCTGTAACGAACGGAGAAAGGATCGGATAACCGGGCTGCACAAAAATTAATGTGTTTAGAAATATAAGGGGGTAGAGCACTTTAACAGTGATGATGATAATTAACTAAAATAGATGAGGAGTTCTCCATATGAAACGAATTATTTTGGCGTTATTTGTGACTTGTTTATTTATCGGCTGCGGCGTAGCGCGGCAGATTCAAGAAGCCAAAAATTTTGCAAAATGTGAATTCAGGGTCAAATCTGTGGAAGGCACACGTTTAGGCGATGTCAAGATTCATAACGTAAAATCCATTAAGGAGCTGAGTTTCAAAAAAGCCGCTGAAATTACATCTGTGTTGACGTCAGACAAAGCGATGCTGTCTTTTACTTTGAATTTACAGGCGAAGAATCCGAATGCCGAAATTGCTGCGATGAACAAATTGGAATGGATCCTGTTTATAGATGAGTATGAGATGGTGGAAGGCATTTTGAACCAGAAAGTTGAGATTCCGGGCGGACAAATTGCGGAAATTCCGATTGCTATTTCAACAGACCTTAGAGAAGCTTTAAAAGGCAAGTCCCGGGATGCCATTGCTAAATTGGCTTTCAACGTAGCCGGGCAAGGTGACAGTCCCACGCACATTTTATTGAAAGTAAAACCTTCTATAGAAATAGCGGGGTTTTCGGTTCAGTACCCGGGTTATATCGACGTAAAGATGGAATTTACGGCAGAACAAGGCAGAGAATTACGTAAGAAAGCGATCAGGGAATCAACGAAATAGTTTTATTTAATAATCGCCCTTAGTAAATTCAGGAATTCTCTTCCGTCGTTGTGAACCAGACGGAAGTTCTTATACGCGCTCTTATAGGACGGATTGATCTCGTAGGCTTTTTTGAACTGCATCATTGCTTTAAGAAACAAATTGCGGCATTGAATCAGGAAGAGCAAGCCAAGGGAATTATGTAGATCGGCATAATTCGGATTTGTTTCGACCGCTTTTTCTAATTTGATCCGGTATTGTTCCAGTATGGATTCGTTTTTTCCTGCTCCGCCGAATAAAAACTTCAGGTAAAAGCCGTGCATGATCTCGTCCAGGTTCGGTTTCCCGATAGCGTCTTTTATTTCATTAATTGTTTCGATGGCTTGAATAGTTTCACCTGATTCTATTTGTTTTATTAATTTCTCAAAACGAAATGAATAAAAACGGAAATTGGTGAAATCGGGATTCGACGCAATCACTTTTTCCAAAACATGAAGGATAGTTGCTTTTCGAGCAGCTACCGGCGGAAGGCCCTCCGTGTTGGTTTTCGCCATATTGCTCTCAAGTAAAGTAATGACAGAATTGAGATGCGCTTCGGCGTATTTGGGGTTGATCGCCAGCGCCGCCTCATACGCGCTCAAAGCGTGCGTAAACATACATGCTTTTGAGTACGCCATGCCGAGATTGTTTTTCAGATCGGCAAACTGCGGTTCCATTTCACAGCCTTTTTGTAATATTTCAATGGCCTTAGTATGGTCGCCCGATTGCATATAAGCCAGGCCAAGATTATTATACGATTCAACAAGGCCAGGGTTTTTTTCTATGGCATTTTCAAATTCAACAATGGCCTCTTCAACCATTCCTTTTCGCAGAAAAATCAAACCCATTTTATTGTGGGAAACCGCGTGTTTAATGGTTTTTATCTTGTCGCGGATGAAAAATAAAAGCTCGATCTCCCAGGCGATCTCCTGATGGAACTCGTTTAGGAAGTCTTTTATTTTATCTTTATCCCAGTCTTTCATACGCGATGCGTCAACGTTCTTTTTTTGAACCATGATCACGCGTCCTTTTTCAAAGATCTCGGCCTGGAACATGCTGCGTGCGGGATCGGCGGCTGTTTGAATATGAAATATTTTTCCGCCGGCGTGAACGTTGCTGTTAATGCCCATTGCTTCCATTTATGATGCCTCCTCTAAAGCTTCATTGCGC
>WBUR01000011.1 GCA_008933615.1 bacterium
TAATGCCAGCATAAGAATCGATTTAGTTATCCTTAATAAATAAAAAAAGACAGCGTGACTATTGACTATTTACATACCAGCGAAGTCGAAGACTGATTTTACTAAACTTGGTCATGGTTCGACAAGCTTGTCCTGAGCCCTGCCGAAGGGCTCACCATGACGTATGTGAGTAAACCCGATAAGTACATAAAACAATCCAAATGATCGACCACGAACACTTCATACGTCAGACGCTCAAACTCGCGGGAAAGGGTATTGGTAAGACCGCAACTAATCCAATGGTAGGCGCTATTCTGGTGAAGCTTGAAAACGGCGAAGGACGCATTATTACCAAAGGCTATCATACGGGATACGGCAAGCCGCACGCAGAAGTGGAAGTCATCCGTCGGGCGAAACGAATGGGAGTTACCGATTTTTCAAATACGATTTTGTATGTCAATTTAGAACCCTGTTGCCATCATGGAAAGACGCCGCCGTGCACGGATCTGATCATTCAGGAAAAAATTCCGCACGTCGTTTTTGGAACGCTGGATCCTTTCAAAGCAGTTTCAGGAAAAGGCGCCGCGCAGTTGAAAGACGCGGGGATTAAAGTCGAATTCGGTTTTCTTGAAAATGATTGTATGGAACTAAACAAAGTATTTTTTAAACACATTCGCACTCAATTACCCTGGGTTACGTTGAAATTTGCGCAATCGATAGACGGCAAGATTGCGACCAGGAGCGGCGATTCTAAATGGATCAGTTCCGAAGCCTCGCGTCGGTATGTTCATCAATTGCGCACAGAATACGATGCTGTGTTGGTCGGCGCGCAGACGGTGAGCAAAGATAATCCGCAGCTGAATGTTCGCCTCGCTAAAGGCCGCGACCCGAAACGAATCATCGTCGACGGACGCCTGCGGATTCCGCTGAACGCGAATGTCGTAAAGGGCAATGACGTTTCGAACACGATCATATTGACTGCCAAAAATTCTAATCGAAAAAAAATTGATCAGTTGATAAAAAGAGGCGTTCATATATACGAATTTCCTGCAAAGAAATTTAGGTTTGATCTCAAGGCTGCGTTAAGAAAATTACTCAAAGAAGAAAAAATCGCGTCCATTCTTGCAGAAGGCGGTTCGGTCATACATGGTGAATTGCTAAAAAGCAAACTCGCGGATGATGTGATCTTAATTATTGCGCCGAAGATCATCGGAAGCGGAGTATCGTCGGTTACCGGCCAACTGACCAAGACGATCGGCAAGGCGGTGAAACTGAATTCGTTTTCGGCGAAACCCATGGATAGGGATATCGTTATACAGGCGAGGATAGTTCCATGATATTTCAAGCATCCACGGCATTGATCTTAGGATTGGGAATCGGATTTATCAATTCTATTCCGATCGGACCGATCAATGTATCGATCATTGATACCGGCTTTAAACGCGGGTTCCGTCACGCCATTATGATCGGACTTGGCGCGTTAGTCGTGGATATTTTTTATTGCGTGATCGGAATTTTCGGCGTCTCGCTGATCAAGGACTATATTGTGGAAATGTTCCAACCGCTCGGATTTCCCGTTCTGGCGCTGATCGGCGGCCGGTTGGTTTATAAAGGCTACCGTAACAAAATGGTCCAAACGTTTCATCCGCCCACGCAAAAGGAATTGACCAAGAATTTTTCTCTCGGTTTTCTGATCTATCTGACGAATCCGCTCGCCATCGGATTCTGGATCATAACCGCGGGATTTATTTTTTCGCATCGATTGATCGAGCGAAACATGCCGGATCAGGTGAGCTTTATTTCAGGTATGGCGATTGGAACGGCGGCGTGGTTTTTTTCGCTCGCAAAGATCGTTGCGTATAAACGGGCAGTGATCTCCGAAAAAACGGTGAAAAAAATTACGATGGCGACGGGAACGGTATTGATCGTATTCGGAATTTATCTCGGTTATGACTTTTTGCTGTATTTGAAGAAATGAGTTGACAATGACGGACATTGACTTACTAATTTTTGACCTCGACGGAACACTGGTTGATTCGCTGGATGATATTGTCAGTTCCGTTAATCATACCTTGCCGCAATTGGGGCTGGATATACTTTCACGCGATGAAATTCAAAGCTACGTCGGCGACGGCATTAAAATGTTGCTCATTCGAGCCGTAGGAACGCAGGCCGACGTTTCGGATGATTTAGTCGAACGCGCGCGGAAGATTTATTATGAGCATCATGAACAACACTGTCTCGATCATGTTCACATGTATCCAAACGCATTAGAGGTGATGGAACATTTCCGTTCAAAGAAAAAAGCGGTAGTGAGTAATAAATCGGAGCGATTCACCAAAAAGATTCTGGAAGGTTTGGGATTAGCTTCCTATTTAGACCTGATCATCGGCGGCGATTCATTGTCAAGCAAAAAACCTGACCCGTTGGTGATTGAACACACCGTCTCACTTCTAAAAGTTGAGAAGAGAAAAACCGTCATGATCGGCGATGGGCATCAGGACATACAATGCGGGAAATCGGCCGGAGTTATAACGTGCGGCGTGACGTACGGGTTCAAGCCCGTTGAAGACACAAAGGACGCCGATTTCAGCATCAACGATCTTATGGAACTGAAAAATATTTTTAGATAATTTAAAATATGATCACAAAGGATATTCTAAAAAAGGTTCGACGTATTGAAATCAAGACGCGCGGACTGGTCAATAATATTTTCAGCGGCGAGTACCATACGGTATTTAAAGGGCGTGGGATGTCCTTTTCTGAAGTTCGCGAATACCAGTTCGGCGACGAAGTGCGTTTCATCGACTGGAACGTTTCTGCGCGCATGGACCGGCCGTATTTAAAAGTATTTGAAGAGGAACGTGAACAGACTTTAATGGTATTGTTTGATGCGAGCGCGTCGGGAAATTTCGGCACAGTGAAGCAGACCAAAATGGAGATGATGATCGAGATGGCCGCGCTCATCGCTTTCAGCGCGATTAAGAACAATGACAAAGTCGGGCTTTTGATCTTTACCGATATTGTGGAGAAATTCATTCCCCCCAAAAAGGGCAAATCGCACGTGCTGCGGATTATTCGTGAACTTTTGACATTTAAGCCTCAGCGGAAAGCGACTAAAATTTCAGCCGCGCTCGAGTACGCCATGCACGTGCTGAATCGGCGAAGCATTGTCTTTCTGATGAGCGACTTTCTTGATGCGAATTTCGACCGGCCACTTCGCGCCGCCGCAAAAAAACACGATCTGATCGCTATTCGGATTTTTGACCGTCGCGAAATAGAATTGCCGAAGGTTGGTATCCTGACTTTGGAAGATGAGGAGACGGGAGAATTGGTTGAGTTGGATACCTCGTCTGAGGAAACGCGGCAAGCTATCGCTGTGCAAGTAACGGCACGAACAAAGACCCAAAAAGATATTTTCAGAAAAAGTAAAGTTGATCTTATCGATATGGCAACCGGAACGGATTATGTCGAAGCCCTGATCCAATTTTTCAAGAATCGGGAAAAAAGACTGCAGCGAGGCTGAAAAAAAACATTGACATAATAATATATTTGTATTAAGTTTACGGTTAAATTGAGCAATATTTCTACTCAGAATTTATTAATACTTTTTTAATACTACAAATATGATGAGGTAAAATCGTGGAACCAGTTTACGCAAGAGCCAAAGATTTACGCGAAAAAGTTGAATCGATCATGTTGAAAAAAATCGAATGGCGCATTCTTTTTTCCGTGGACGGGAAACGTTCTGTACCGGACATCGCCGCTAAAGTGGAACGCGATGAAAATTTTGTCGGGGAAATCCTTGAGAAATTGGCCGGCGATAAACTGATCACCGGCGGCGGCGCGCCTTCGGGAAGAGTTACAACCAAGGAACCCGAAGCGGAAACCAAAAAAGCGGATTCCAAAAAAGAGAAAAAGGAAACCAAGAAAAAGGAACCGGTCATTGAAGCGGAGCCGGTAAAAGAAATCAAGAAGGAAGCGCCGAAGCCAAAAGAGGAGCCTAAAGCCGTTGCGGCGCCGAAGAAAGAAGATTTTGATCTGATGTCCGCCATGACCGATTCGCCGAAAGAGGAACCTAAGAAAGTTGAAGCGAAAGCCACCGCAACCGCCAAACCTGTAGCGACCGCAGCCGGAGCGGGCGGCAAGAAAATTCTCGTTGTAGACGACAGCATTGTAATCCAAAAAATGGTCGAGATCGCATTGGAGAACGAGCATTATGCGCTGACCAGCGCGATGAAGGGCGAAGATGCCATTCGCATAGCTAAGGACCTGCAACCGAGCCTTATTCTCCTTGACATGATGCTTCCGGATATGAGCGGCCTGGAAGTTATGAAAGCGGTTCGCGAGTTGGGCGGGAGTTTTACGACAGTTCCCATCGTCGTTTTAAGCGGCAAGGATTCACCTCAGGACAAAGATACGGCGATCAATAACGGCGCCAATGATTTCCTTACGAAGCCTTTCCATGATGAGGATTTACTTTCAAAAGTGCATGAATATATTGCGAAATAAAATGATAACGAGCATAGTGAATTAACTAAGAAAACCCTAAAGTTTTGTTTAGGGTTTTTTTTCTTTACCTTACAGTTATGATCACCGATCCGAAAGCCAGAAAATTTGTAGAATTTTATTTATCCGAATTGCTCACGCATGTGAAAAGCATGAGCGAGCACCGTTATTCGCCTTTGGAATATAACCTCATTAAGAAGGTGATCATTTTTATCACGCAGCCGCGCGATCATCTTTCACAGGTTGAGAAGCTATCTTCGGTTTCCACTTTATCTGCTTTTCACGCATTTCTGCAGAAGATCATTGAAAAAGTTCAACAGCCCGATTTTAAAAAAAGCCAGATGATTTCCGTGATCGAGACCGATTCGGAAAAATTATCGCAGATTCTGGTACAGATACTACAATCGCGGGATACACTAACGCTTTTGGAATCGGAACTGGCGAAAATCGGAATTGAGATCAGCACCGAGGCGCTGCGGAATGAACCGGTCAGGATGGCCGATAAACCGTCCGAAAAACCCGCTAAAACGATTACGCCTGTAAAAGAAAAAAGCACGGCCAAACAACCTATTAAGACAAAAGAGTCTCCAAAACCACAGATACTCACCGCATCGGAATTCAAAAAAGTCGACGACATGATCGGTTTTCTTTCCACGCGCGGGAAGAGGAGCAAGCGTCATGATGACACGAAGGAAGAAACTTCTGCGGCGCGCTCATCGGCAGAGTCTCTCGCAACGGGTGGAGGCAAAGGCGAAGGCGTTGCTTCGGATACGGAAGACTTTTTCAGCGAATTTCGCACGGAATTCGCACGGCTTGAATCCGCGTTAACCCAATTGCGAACTAACTTAAGTAGAACCCGCTATATCGTTGAAGTTGCGGATTCTTTCGGCGAATTTAAACGCATTGGAAAAATATTCGAATTACCGCGTTTCAGCCGCACTATGAATGCGATGGAAAAAGCGTTGATCGATGTTGCCGATAATGCAGACGGTAAGAAAAAGGGATTGGATACGGCGTCGTTCGGTGTCATACAGGAACTGGCCGTGTTGTTAAAAGAAATTGAACTGCAAAAAACTTTTCCCCTAAACCTGTATTTATTGAATGAGATCAATGCCTGTTTGGAAAATTTTACGACATCTGCGCTGGAAGACAATACTGCTGATATGTCCGACGCGCGCGTATCTGACAGAGTCGAAGCGGTCGATGCAGAATTGATGCAATCGTCAATCGACGACGATGAAGAGAAATCCGTAAACCTTGATCTCTCCAACGTGGCTGCAGATGATTTTCAGGTTTTTAAAGATGAAGTTCGATATACGTTTGAAACGGTTCGATCGGCCGTAGAAAAACTCAAGGCCTCCGGAAGTGATCCCGATTCAATAAAGGACATCCAGCAGTCATTCCGCAGTCTTTTTACCGGCGCCAGATTGCTCCGATTTAATTTGCTAACAGGTCATTTTGAGCTGATCCTCGCGCAACTGAAAACCTGCATTACGTCGCAAAATGCCATTGCTCCGGAATTATTACATCTGATCGAAGAAACGGTAAAAAACGGCGCCGTTCTTATTCAGGGAGAAAGGGTCACCGAGGCAGAATGGAACAAAATAAAATTAAGATTAGAAAAATTCGGAACGCAAAAGGAATTACCGACCGGAGAAACGCCGGCAGAATTTATAGCGCGGCCGGTTAAAACGGCACCGACGGAAAAAACGATTGTGAAAAAGGCCGTTCAGCCGGTGAGCGATTCAGTGCTTGCCTCCAACGAAAACTGGATCAAAGAATTTCAGCCGATTCTCGAAAGCCATCCTTTTGTTGTTAAAGAAACTAAGGAAGAAAAGCCGGTTGAGTTAGCAAAAACCGCTGAAGTGAAATCCCGCGTTCCGCCAGTTCCGGTGCCGGAGATTGCAAGAGCCAAAGCAGCAGAACCTGCCGTAGTTATAAAAGCAAAAGATATTTTGGCTGAAAAAGAAAAAACGGCGGAGCCCGATCATGTTATCATTCCTACTAACCTGGTTGAACTGATGGCAGGCGGCGATGTTGACCTGAGCGATTTTGAACTGCCTTCTTTTATTGACAAATTGAATATTGAACCGCTAAATATCGCTGCTCCCAAAACAAAATCAGGTAAGAAAAAAGTTACCAAAAAAGAAACCGCTTCCATAGCCGGCAATGAAAAAACAAAAATTTCGGCTAATGAACAAACGGAGAAAGCGGTTTCGGCGCCAGGAGCAGGCCGGTTCAGCCTTGAAGAGTCTAATTTTGATACCGTAGATTTGGAGATTCTGGATATTTTTAATCAGGAGGCGGACGGTTATTTCAAAATTTTGGATAAGTCGCTTACCAAACTCGAAAGCCAAATCACCGATGAAACCGCCCTTAAGGATATTGAGCGCGTGAGTCACAGTTTGAAAAGCTCCTCCAGAATGCTGGGCCTCGCCAAAGTGAGCGGACTTGCCGGCGTGATAGAGTTGATCGCGGAGCGCTGCAACGAAAAAGAACTAGGCATGGATGCCGATCTGAGAAACATAATGCGCGTAACAGTTCAAAGCATCACGAGTTTGCTTGAACGCAAACCGGCGGACGTCAGCGGTATTATTGAATTTTTGCTGCAGCTCGAAGCGAAACTCTCTGCGCCGAATATTTTTATCGGTAACATTCCCGGCGCGCCGGCTGCCGTTTCCTCCGGCGTATTTGTTGTCCCGCCTTCCTTGAAAATAAAGGAGGCAATACCGGTTGAATCGAAGACGAAAGTGGAACCGGAAAAAGAAAAGCCAGTAGAAAAGATTGAAGTAAAAAAAGACGAGCCGGAAGAAATTAAAACGGAGTCCGCAGAAAATTATTTTGCTAAGATCGGCGTCGATGAAGAGATTGTAGAAATATTTAAGGAGGAATCGTCAACCTATTTCATGCTCATAACCAATTCTCTTGCGGCGCTGCGGGACAATCCGGCCCATGAAACGGCGATGCGCGATATAGAAAAATCAGCGCACAGCCTACGCAGTTCGGCCAAAATGCTCGGCTTTCAGAAGATCGGTAATGTGGTCAAACCGATCGAGGATGTGGCGGAACATATTAATGAAGGCACATTGGCGGTGAATGAGGAAATTGTGGACCTTTTTACAAATGCTTTGACGGCGCTGAAAAAACTTGGGGACGGCGTTGATGTGGACATTACGGACGTGGTGGAAGAATTGATGCAGCTGGAAAAAAAGGCCGACCAGGGCATAACTCCGAAACAAAAACAAAGCGCCTCAATCGCAAAACCCAAAAAGGCTAAAAAACGATCAAAATCCCAATCCGATTATTTTGAAGACATTCAGTTTGCATCCGACCCCATTTTGAAACAAGTAGATAAAGGCGCTGCAGAACTTCTCGAAGAAATGGCACATTCTGCAACGCAATAAGTCAGTTATAAAACTTCATAGATTTAAAGGCTAAACTATGCGTACTGTATTTAAGTTAATCTTGATCTGGTGCTGTTGGAGTCAGATCGCATCAGCAGCGACGTCCTCCGGTGTTCTTAAAGGCGATGAAACATGGGAAGGAGTGGTAATCATTACCGGCGACGTTACTGTGCCCGAGGGCGTTACGCTTCGCATCCGGCCGAATGCTTTAATAAAATTTGCGGCAAACCGGGACGATCAGCAGGGCGGCTATGATATAAATAAATGTGAATTGATCATCGAAGGTATGCTGCGTGCAGAAGGACAGGAAAAATATGAGATTCGTTTCACGTCGATCAATTTCAGCCTTCCAGGCCAGGAGTCTACATTGAACGCCCAACCTCAGGCGAGCGATTGGTACGGCATCATTTTCAAAAAAGGGAATAACGATAAGAGTATTGTTTCCTACAGTGTCATTGAATTTGCTTATGACGGCATCACATGCATCAATGCCTCGCCTCGTATTTTCAGAAACCGCATCGAAGGAAATTATTGGAACGGCGTCTTATGCGACATTATGTCGGCTCCTAAAATTAACAGTAACCGGATCATGAATAACGGATACGCCGGACTGAATTGTAAGATCGGATCTTCGCCCAGCGTGAGCAGTAATGAAATAAGCGGCAACCGATACGGAATACTTATACAAGACGTTTCTCAACCTGTGATCGGCGATATGCGGCTTGGCGAAAATGCAGGAAAAAATGCGATTTACGGAAACCTGGAATTCAATCTCTATAATCACACTAAGAATGTCATATATGCGCAGCGTAACGATTGGGGAGATAATACGAATGCAGATCAGATGATTCACGATGACGATGAAAACAGAAAATTTGGCCTTGTGGTGTATACACCCGTATACCGCACCGGAAGTATTTCATATTCTGAATTGCAGAGCCTGGCAAGCGCTACTGCAACGTCGGTTCCGACCGAGGCTGAAAATAAAGCGCAGAAAGAAGAACTTGAGGATTTAAAAAAGAAACTAGCCGAAAAGAAAGAACAAACGTCCAAGCAGCTGGCCTCCGCATCGGACATAACCTCGAAGGAAGAGAAAGAAAAGCTCAAAGAGGACCAAGCCAAAGAGAACGAGCGGTTAAAACTTCTTGAGGCTCAGATTAAACAGCAGGAACAGATAAAAATAGAACAGGAAAAAGCGCTGGCAGCCCAGAAAAGAGCGGAAGAAATTGAAAAGCAGAAAGCCGCCGCCGCGGTGACGGCTGAGAAAAAGGAAACAACCTCTACTTCTGCGCCAAGTTTTATTCCTACTAAAATGGCGAATGAACTTGATAACAACCCGAAACCGATACAGAAGGTTAATCCCGTAATGCCTGACCTGCCGAAAAAGGCGAAGGTGAACGGAACGGTTTCATTACGCGTCTTGGTTGGCGCTAACGGTGTACCTGAGGAGATATACGTATCAAAGAAGATAGGAAATAAGGATTTTGATCAAATGATTAATGACGAAGCGATCGCCGCGGTGAAAAAGTGGGTGTTTGAAACAGGATTATCAAATGGACAGCCTGTCAAATATTGGACGGTCGTGACGGTTCTGATGAAATAATCTTTTTTACGAAATTACCTGAAAGGTGATAATGAAATTTTCATTATCACCTTTTTTGTTTATAGGCATTATCGCGGGAGCGCCCCATTGGATATCCATAAACGGATGGTGTCAATTTGTGCCGTTGTAAGAAATGGCGGCCCGTCTCCTGGCATCCGGTCGCCATCAATTCCAGGCGCACCTTCAATCTTCTTAACTAAATAACTGTTGTCCGGAGCAAAAGGGAGTACACGTTTTAGTGATGGTTGTTCCTCGCTATTTACGCTCACAATATCGTCGTAAGCAGAAAACTGAGATAAATTCATTCCTGCTTCCGGTGAGGATCCAGCATGACAGCCTGAAGTGGCGCATTCATTGGTAAAAATATTCTGAACATTTTCCGGAACTAACGAGCCACTGCCGGTTCCTAAATTGTCAACTTGCTCCAGTTTGCCGCAAGAAAAAAAGCTATAACATAGTGTGATTATATACACAAATTTCATAGGCCTCATTCTGTTAAAAAGTTTACCACTTGAATTGCCTGTAAATATTGAATCCGAGATGTACTGCCGGATCTTTAGTAGTCAATTTATTAAATGGAACGGGTTTTGTAGAACTGCCTGGTATGTACTGCGTTGTGTGAATAGATTGGGAATTGGAAATAAGCAGCTGAAACACATGCAGCCGCACTTTATAGGCAAGGCCAAGCGACCACGTATCATAACGCCGGTCATCTGCAAAATCATTTCCTTTATATCCTCCCATCCTTGGAATATATTCGGCGGTCAAAGCAAAGTCTTTCATGAGTTGGTATTGAGCGCCCAGGCCGATCGCAAACGTTGCGCGGCTGTCTTTATAGTTTTGAAAAGTGGTATCGTTAATCTGCTTGATAATTCTTGCATTATGATTGCTTCTGAATGCAATGGATGGAGCGGCCAGAATGGAGAATCTATTATTGATCCTTGAGGCGGCAAGTAATTGGACGTTAGGTGAAAACCGGTGCTTTGCATTCACATCGCTTCGGCTGATCCAGTTGAAGCCCGTATAGATTCCAATTGACAACGGCATGTTCCCGGATTGCTGGATTGGAACATGTTTTACGGCAACTTCAACATCCTTATTTTCTCCGGAACGGCGGACCAGGATGTCTGTATTTTTGTTCAGTCCGACGGATAAATTGATACTCGTGATCGCCCCATTATCTAATCCAAAAAAACTTCCCAGTGTATTGCTTCCGCCTCCGTTGCTGACCGCAAATCGGTGCAGAATACGGAATTCGGCGGTCTTTGAACTCAATACGCGTGTCGTCGGCAGATTAATGAGTTGTGTGGCGAGAAAGGCTTCTGAACTTTCATTGGAAGAAGGTGAGATTTCGGAATTGGATTCTGCTATTTCTCCCCAGATGTTTGTTGGAAATGACTGAATCCAGTTTTCGATAACGTTAATCTCGTCCTTCGATAATTTCTCATCGTCCAGGGGCATACCTTCGTCTTTGAATGGAAGCTGTTCTTGATCGCGGATTATTTTTCGGTAGAGATAACTGTCACTGACGTTGTTAGGCATGATGCGCTTGAGAGAAGGATCTTCAATACTGGCGTTATTGACCAGATTTCTGTAACTGTATCCGGCTTCAAGTGAGAGTCCCATCGGGGCTTGTTCTGAACTGTGACAGGATACGCATTTTGCGTTAAAGACCGCCTGTACTTTCGCAAATTTTTCAAAATGCGCCTGATCCTGGGCGGCAATACTTTTACTCAGGTTCATCATGATTGCTAATAGGAACCATCCGAGAAGATACTTATTCATAGATCTATTTCCTGGTTAGTCTAATACCTGAGTAGGGCTCCGATGTTGCCCATGATCTTTAATCGGGAATTGTCCGATGTGTTTTCTACCTTGCAGCCCTGCATAAAGGCAAAAGTGATAGCTTCTTCTATAACATCATCAAGGTCATGGGCTTTACCGGAGCAGATCGGACAAGTATCTTTGGGACCCTTTTCTTCGGGAACTCCGATAAAAAAACATTGGTGACAAACAAAACCGGGAGCTTTGTAGCTTTTGGCGACAATGAGTGTATTCACACCGCCCCGACGCAGTGATTGTAACGTGGGCTGTAAACCGAATATTCCTTTACCGCCGGCAGTATTCGCTTCGCCTTTGAGTTTATCTATTAGTTCAGTTTCGTACTTCTTTTCAGCCGCCTGGGCAACTTCCTGCGATTTTTTTAGTATGTCGTTCAGAGGCGCTTCCGGTTCAACCACAATGTGGCCGACGATTTTTTTGCGCGTGGATGAAGTAAGAGTGGATTCAAATTGTGATATAATATTTTGCCTGCCGCCGATGATCAGGCGCGTCATATCCTCCTCTTCGATGAGTTTTTCTGTCTGTGCCGCCACATGATTAAAATGCTTCTGCACCATTTCGTCGTGGGCGCGATTAATGTTTCTTTCCTGAGTCCCCTCAATGCCGCCGTATTTTATTTTCGGCAAGACGTCATTGTGGATGCTGAGGTATTCCTTGACAAACCCGAGCGTCACGTTCAGAATTTTCGCTTTGGCGCTGTCAACAAGCACAATACCGTAACTGCGATGCTCGCATATCAATTCGCTCAACGTTCGTATGTAGGGATCATAGTCGGCATTCAAATGGTTGGAAACCGCCTGTGGAAGTTCCAAAAGTTCCCAAAAATTATTGGCGCTGCAAGAAAAAATGGCCAAACCTTTATGATGGTCGTTGTGAAGAAAGTCGTGATGGACAAAATGTTCAATTTTCGAAAAGTCGTTTTCAAGGGAGAGAACCTGCTCGCGGGCTAATTTTTTTTCATGCTTTATTTTGTCTAATCCCTGACGCCGGTCTTTGATCATATCTTTTAAGGCAATCTTATGATTATTATTTTTGTCGAGATGAAGATACATCGATGTAATAAAATAATCTTTACTGCCCATTTTCGACAGCCGTTCGATCGTTTTTTGATTCAGCATGGGGTCTCCTTTCTTAAAACCGGTAAGGTTATTTATTTAACGGATAAGAAGCAGAATATGCAGGATAATACACAGAAATTATATAAATCATAATGAAAGAACATGCGTTAAACATTTTGAGCCATGATAGGAATCTCGTCGTTCAAGTTCTTCCTGTATCCATTTTGCCATTTCATTTCCGTTTGTTAACCATTTAGGCGCTATCAACATATCCTTAGGGGCATCGCCATACAAACGCTGGATGCCGATGCGCGGCGAGAGGCGTTCGACAAAATCGGCGGCGAGTTGTATGTATTCGTCCCTCTCGAATATATGGAATGGATCAGAATGATAAATAGAGGCCAGTGCGGTTTTTTCAACTATATGGAGATTATGAATCTTGATAAAATCAATGGGAAGTTCAGAAAGCGCATCGGCCATCGCGATCATTTCTTCGCGCGTTTCTGTGGGGAATCCAAGAATGATGTGTGCGGAGATGTCTATGTTTCTACCGGCAGTCGAATTTACGGTATTAACAAAACACCGGTAATCATGCGCGCGATTGACCCATTGCAAAGTTCGGTCATAAACGGATTCACAACCGTATTCAATACTGACATAATGTTTTTGAGCGATACTTTCAAGCAGAGCAAGCTTTTCATCGTCTACGCAATCGGGCCTTGTTCCAATGGCCAGCCCCATAATATCAGGATGCGAAAGCGCCTCTTGGTAAAGCGACTCAAGTTCATTCACCGGAGCGTAGGTATTGCTGTAGGACTGAAAATAAGCAAGAAACCGGTCAGTATGAAAACGTTTTTTGAGGAAGGGAAGCTGACTATCGATCTGATTCTGTACGGGCACAGACGGTTTAAGATAGACCTTTGCACGGAATAATTGGGACGCCGGGCTGAATCCATCGTTATTGCAGTAAGTACATCCGCCGCTGGCAATGGTGCCGTCGCGGTTGGGGCAGGTAAATCCAGCATCGATGGTCACGCGATGAATACGGTGGCCGAAACGCCATTGAATGTACTGATTGTAAGTAAAAAACCGCCGATCCGGGCGAATGAACGGATGTTCATCTAAACTCAACCATGATCGTTTGTCGATCGTAGCGGGGGAATAGATCATTAAGTTTCTATTTGGTGTGGGTAATCAATAACAATATACTGAACGATAATGGGAAAATCAAGTTGCGTTAAATTGAAAATGATGAGTGGAGAAATGTTCGAAAACAGGCTAGTAAAGTTACTTTTTCTTTAAGGTCTTGATCATGATGAGGTGGATGGACACGCCAACGGCAATGAGGATAAGAATAATGTCTACATACCAGGGAGTTTTAGCTGCGTATATAGAAAACAGAATGGTTATCCAAAGAAGCGAGATCGAAAAAATCTTGGCGGAGACGGGTGTGCCTTGATTTTCTTTGTAATTTTTTATATAACTGCCGAAGTATCTGTTATGCATGAGCCAATGGTAAAATCGCGGCGAACTGCGCGCATAACAGGTTGCGGCCAAAAGAAGAAATACAGTTGTCGGAACAAGCGGGAGGATAGCGCCGATAATGCCTAAGCCAACAAACGCATGTCCCGCAAAAGTCAGCGCCATACGGTTGATGCGGCCTGCCGGTTTATTAGTGTTTTGCTCTATGTCCATTTCTCACCTTGATTAACTCACTAAGGCACGGTAGTTTAAGCTAATTTATATGTTAATTTGTGAATCGCAAGTAACAACATGATTATTTAGTATAAGGCGTTATAAAACCGCCATCTACTTGACTTCGCTCATGAGCGCAAGAAGGTTTTTATCGGGATCCCGAAAAAAAGCCATCCAAAGTTCATGGTCCGGCATCTTTGCGATCATGTGAGGCTTAGTTTCAAAAATAACACCTCGTGTAGAAAGCGTTTCAAATGATTGTACTATATCGTCTACCTTATAATAAATAACAGATCCGTGTCCGGCATTATCCTTGGCCGGTTCATCCAGCATGAGGCGAACTCCACCGCAATCGAAGAAGCCCAATCCCGGCGGCGCCTTGAAAAGGAAACGCATTCCCAAAATGTCACGGTAAAATACGATCGCTCTTTCAATATCAGTGACCGGAACGGCAATTTGTCCGATTTGATTAAGACCGCTATTCGCCGGTAAGGTATTACTCATTATGGATCTTTTCTAACAATGTTAAGATTCGATTTCAAAAAATTCATTTTCATTCTGCATAATGTTGTTATGACTACTTATCTGGGTTTTCAACTGAATACCAGTCAACTTTTCGTGTCAAATACATGACTATGGCCATTATAGTCAGAAGTCCCAAACTGCCAATCAACAAGGCATAGTCCTCATTTTGCAAGACGATGTAGAGAAACACATATATTAAACAAAGAACCGTAGCTATAACAACGGCTGTTTTACGCTGTGCAGCGATCGCCATTGAGTAAAGTCCGATAAGAACAATAATTGAAGTCGCCGAGATGAAATAGGCGGAGTCAAATCCAAAATGCTCCGAAAGTGCAATAAGGAGTAGATAAAATAGGACAAGGCATAGGCCGGCAAGCGAATAGTGAATAGGATGCAGGGTTTCTTTCGAAAGAACTTCGGATAGAAAAAACGCTAAAAATGTAAGAGAGACTATAAGTATAGCATATTTGGCGGTACGTAGTGTTTTTTGATATTCATCGACGGAACGCAGTAGTCTCACGCCGAAAACGGATTCAGTTATGTCATAGCGTTTGTTCAACCAAAATTGCGGAAAGTTGCGGTTGAGTTCCAGTACATTCCAATTGCAAGAAAAACCTGAATCACTCAGTGATCGGGAGTCGGGAAGGAAGGCGCCGGTAAAACTGGGGCTTGGCCACGATGACTTCAGGTTTATGGTAGTTTGCCTTCCAAGCGGGCAGAACTGTATTTCTGAGCTTCCATTGAGATTGAGTGAAGATGAAAACGAGTAGTTCTTGGTTGTATTGTCCAGTTTGGGAAGTATAGTAATTCCGGAAGAAACAATGTCAGGAAATCGAACTCCTGCGCTGGCGGAATACGCTTGTTCACCAATGACCATTTGCACATTCTCCTTAATCCCGCGAGGGTCAGAAATTCCAATCGTTATGGTAGCGTCGTTCCAAATAGCCGTGTAACCCTTCCGCAAGAAAGAGGAGATAATTTCTAAATTGAATCCTCCCGATAAAGACAGCCGGCTATTATACAGGATCACTTCGTAAATGCCGCGCGCTCTTGTTTCTGTCGAGAGCTGCCCCTCTATTGCCAATGAATCAGGCAAGATGTGCAGATGCTCAATTAATGGAATTTCTTTTCCTTTTTCGTCCTGAACGAAATGTCTGATGGGGATTGTTAAGATAGGGCCGCTAATTATTTGAGGCAGTCCCCATTTTTCGCTGACTTCATGAATGGCCGAATCTCGGCGTTCGCTGCGTTCTTTAATCAATGATTCCACAATGGCTGCTGGAATTAATAACAAGAGAGTCAAAAAAGCTATGATAGCCATGCGAAGCAATATCGACGATTTTAGAAAACTTCTAGACATCTACTCCTCCTGGTTATTGGCTCACAACATAACAAACTAGACCATCTGTTTCTCGCGAACTTTTTCTTTACCTACCTATCTTCCCCTGAATAAATTTACATGCGAGGTCCACGTCGTATTGACTCCCGATGATCAAAGGTACGCGCTGATGCAGATCGGTCGGATCAATCTCCAAAATACGGCGATGGCCGTCGGATGCAAGGCCGCCGGCGTGCTCGATAAGCATAGCAAGCGGATTGGCCTCGTACAGTAGTCGCAGTTTCCCTTCTGGATTGGTTTTGTCTTCCGGATACAAGAAAATGCCTCCGTACAATAAGTTACGGTGAAAATCGGCGACCAGCGAACCGATGTAACGGGAGGAGTAGGGTCTTTTATCAGTGCCGTTGTCTTCTTTCAGATAGCTGATGTAGCGGCGGACGCCGTCATTCCACTTATTGGAATTGCCTTCGTTGATACTGTACATCTTGCCGCGCTTGGGCGTCTGTATATGCTCGTGGGAAAGTATGAATTCACCTAAACCCGGATCAAGTGTGAATCCGTGAACGCCCTGCCCGGCCGTGTACACGAACATGGTACTGGATCCGTAGATGATATACCCAGCGGCAACCTGCTGTATGCCTCGCTGACGGCACATATCCGTTTCGCTTACGTTGGCGTTGGGATATTTGCGGAGAATGGAGAATATCGTTCCGACGCTGACATTGGCGTCGATATTGGATGAACCATCGAGCGGATCGAAGTTGATAATATATTTTCCGCCGGGTATGGTGTCCTTTAAGCTGAGTGGATGTTCCATTTCTTCCGATCCCAACATGTAGATTTCGCCGCGACCGCCGGAAATAATATTGACAAGAGTATCGTGGGAAAATATATCCAGTTTCTTTACCGCTTCGCCGTGTACATTCTCCGTTCCGGTCAAACCCAGCACATCAACCAACCCGGCGCGATTCACTTCGTGCCCGATGATTTTGCCGGCCAGCGCAATATCCGTAAGCAATCCGGACAATTCACCGGTTGCTTCCGGGTGCGTACGCTCCATGTCAATGATGTGGCGGTCGATCGTTTTGAAGCTCATAGGTTTTCCTGTGCGATTTTATTGTGAACTTGTTAAAAATAATTTATGTGCTTATCCGCTTTACTCACATACGTCATGGTGAGCGGAGTCGAACCATGACAAAGTATAGTAAAATCAGCCTTCGACTGCGATCAGGCTGAACTTATCTTTTCCATTTGTGAGTCAACCGGATATGCACAATAATTTATAAGCGCCATACTTTAGATCCGCATCGACTTGATAGAAATCTTTGGCGAACTTACCATACGATGTAAAAAAAAAACTAATATCCCTGAGAGGGACCGGATTTTCCGCTGACGATCTTGACACTGGCGCTGGCGCCGATGCGGGTAGCCCCCGACTCGACCATTTGTACGACGTCCTCGTAGGTGCGAACGCCGCCGGAGGCCTTCACGCCTATCTGAGTGCCTACCACTTTTCGCATGAGAGCAATATCTGCCGCAGTTGCGCCGCCCTTGCTGAATCCCGTTGATGTCTTCACGTAGGCCGCGCCGGCTTCTTTGGCGAGCAAACACGCTTTTATTTTTTCTTCGTCGGTGAGCAGGCAGGTTTCGATGATTACCTTGACCGGGCGTCGTCCGGCATTACGAACGACCTCCTGAATATCTTTTTTGACCAAATCATATTCGCGAGATTTGAGCCAGCCGACGTTGATGACCATGTCAATTTCCTGCGCGCCCTGCGCAACGGCCGTTTGTGTTTCGAATCCCTTAGATTGGCTGCTGGTAGCTCCGAGCGGGAAGCCGACCACCGTGCATACAAGTACGCCGCTTTTATGAAGTTTTTGCGCGCAGCGTTTGACCCAGCCGGGATTGACACAGACAGAAGCGAAACAGTACATGCGCGCTTCATCGCATAACTGGTCAATTTCCTGCTTTGTTGCTTCGGGTTTGAGTAATGTATGATCGATCAAACGTGCGATCTGCTGTTTGGCCGGACTGATCCCGAGGCTCGAGGAAATACGGCACGCGCCGCATTCGATCATCTGGTCGGCGACCTCGGGATGTTTGGAGACGATGCAGTGACAGCTGTCGGAACGTTTACAATCGGTGTTGGTGCATGTCTCGCAAGTGGTCTCATCGGACGGCATCTTGATAGCGGCGGCGGATTTCAGATCGGTAATGATTTTTTCAATTTGATCGGAAAGCATTTTTTCTGTGTAGAAATTCATAGTTTTTTATTTTTAATTAAAATGTTTTTTCAAAATGCTGATCGTATGATCGATATCGTCCATGGAAACATCGAGGTGCGTGACGAAACGAATTTTAACGTCGCTGAACGGAATGGCTAGAATGCCCTGCAATTTTAATTTATCAATAATAGCATAAGAAGTACCGGTTTTAACGCTAAAGATCACAATGTTGGTTTGCACGGTGGGCAAGTCTATCGTAAATGATTTTAATTCCGAAATAGACTCGGCAAGTTTTCTTGCCTTGAGATGATCTTCGCGTAGTTTATCAACGTTATGCCGAAGCGCATACAAGCCGGCCGCCGCAAGAATTCCAACCTGACGCATTCCGCCGCCGAATGCTTTTCTGAAATAACGCGCTTTGTCGATAAACGGCTTTGTTCCAACTAAAACAGAACCTACCGGCGCGCCTAACCCCTTGGACAAGCAGATTGAAATAGAATCAAAATATTTTCCGTATTCCAGAGGTTTGATATTCGCTGCGACGCATGCATTCATTACGCGCGCCCCATCGAGGTGAAGCGGGATATTCCGCCGACGCGCGACGTCCGCTATTTTCTTAATTTCCTCAATCGGATAAATCGTTCCGCCTGCGCGGTTATGCGTATTCTCCAGCGCAATAAGTCCGGTTGGCGCAGCGTGAATATCGTCTAGATTATTGACGGATCGGTCGATCTGATCTGCAGATAGCACGCCGTTTGTTCCGGGTATAATTTTTGTGATCACGCCGGATAACATACCCGCGGCGCCCGCTTCGTATTTGAAAATATGCGCATCGGCTTCAAGGATGATCTCATTGCCGGGCTGGGTGTGCGTTTTGACGGCAAGCTGATTACCCATGGTTCCGCTCGGAATAAAGAGGCCGGCCTCTTTATCAAACATTCTGGCAACCACCTGCTGCAGTTCATTGACAGTCGGGTCTTCGCCGAAGACATCATCGCCGACTTCTGCGGCGGACATGGCCGCGCGCATTTCGGGTGAGGGTTTTGTAACTGTATCGCTTCTAAGGTCAATTGTTTTCATGAACGGCCGTTTGAGGTGCTGAATTCGTTATATGCATAACGAACTTAACGGTTTAAGGTTATTATTTCAACGAAAATTTAGCTTTTATATTAAAATCGAATTATTCAAATTGTGTTTTAGCAAGCATATCGCTACCTGAACTTAAAACATAAGCGTCTTATGAAAAGTGTCGTCATCGGCCTGACAGGCGGTATCGGCTGCGGGAAAACGGAAGTCGCTAAGATATTTCAGCAGCTTGGCGCAAAGATCATTGATGCAGACGAGATCGGTAAATCAGTGGTCGAAACTCAGCCGAACGTCCTGACGGAAATAGTGCATGTTTTCGGACGGAAATTTGTTGACACAGACGGAACATTAAAACGAAAAGAACTGGGCCGTTTCGTATTCGCTGATGAAGAAAAAAAGAGGCAGTTGAACAGGATCGTTCACCCTCATTTGTTTAAGCGTGTGAAGCAAGAGATCGAAGTGGCGCAAAATGCAGGTTACAAAGTTATTGTGGTTGATGCCGCGCTCATATACGAAACCGGCATTGAAAATATCTTTGACAAGGTGATCGTAGTTAATTCAGATCTTAAAAATCGCATAGAACGAATAAAGCAGCGCGACCAATTGACCGAAGATGAAATCAATCATCGGATTGCATCCCAAATGCCCTTAGAAGAAAAGGCCCGCCGCGCAAATATAGTGATTACTAATAACGGCTCCGTGGAATCTCTGAAAGAAGCGGCCGAAAAGATTTTCAGGACTTTTTTTGATTAACGATTGAATCTTTACATTTGAGAATTTTAGACCGCAAGATAACCTTGCTTAAAAAAAATTAATTTTCTACTTTGCCAAACCTTTTTACCACTTCTTTTTAAAATAAGCGGAGTCAACATGGAAAGATTCATCGGCCTATTTGGTTTGATCGGCATTCTCGGCATAGCGTACGCAGCCTCGAACAACAAGAAACGCATCAACTGGCGCCTGGTCGGGATGGGGATGCTCATACAGGTTGTCTTTGGTTTCCTGGTTCTTAAAGGGAAGGAATGGGGTGCGCCGTTCAATTTTCTTGCAATCGCTTTCGAGAAGATTGGAGAGGGATTCGTGGCCATTCTTGGTTACACAACCGCAGGAGCGCAATTTGTATTTGGGAATCTGGCGATCAGTCCCGGAGCGAACGGAAGCCTTGGATTTTTCTTTGTATTTCAGGTTTTGCCGACCATCATTTTCTTTTCTTCCCTGATGTCGCTACTGTATTACATGGGCGTCATGCAAAAAGTGGTGCATGGCATGGCATGGGTAATGTCCAAACTCATGGGCACGAGCGGCGCGGAGTCGTTATCATGTACCGCCAATATTTTTGTTGGTCAGACAGAAGCGCCTTTGATGATACGGCCGTTCATTAAGACTTTGACCAATTCAGAATTACTTACCATCATGGTTGGCGGTATGGCCACCATTGCCGGCGGCGTGATGGCTGCTTACATTCAAATGCTGGGACAGTCGTACGCGGATACCTACGGCGTTCCTATCGAACAGGGGCAGATCATGTTTGCTACGCAGCTACTGGGCGCGAGTATCATGGCGGCGCCTGCAGGCCTGGCCATTTCGAAAATAATATTTCCTGAAGTTTCAGATCCCGTGACGAAGGGCAGCGTCAAAGTTGAGGTCGAAAAAAACGCCTCGAATGTAATTGAAGCGGCGGCAACCGGCGCGGCCGACGGAATGAATTTAGCCTTAAACGTTGCCGGAATGCTCCTGGCATTTATCGCGCTCATTGCACTATTCAATTCCTTATTTGGAATCGTCGGCGGTTGGGTCGGCATTGAAAATTTAACGCTCCAGGACATTTTTGGCTATGTATTTGCGCCCGTGGCATTTCTTACCGGCGTTCCATGGAGTGAAGCTCAGGAAGTAGGGCGATTGT
The DNA here is from genome assembly GCA_008933615.1 of bacterium. Lineage (NCBI taxonomy): Bacteria > bacterium. The sequence continues at coordinate 21,172 of WBUR01000011.1, forward strand.
TAGGAACGAAAATTGTTCTTAACGAGTTCGTTGCGTATTCCGATATGGCCGGATTAATTCACAGTAAAGCCATTCAAGACCCCAAATCGATCATGATTGCCACATTCGCATTATGCGGTTTTGCTAATTTCTCATCAATCGCCATTCAGATCGGAGGCATTGCTCCACTGGCGCCGGAACGCCGTAAGGACATCGCGGCATTGGGACTGCGCGCCGTTTTGGGCGGAGCGCTGGCAACGTTGATGGCGGGCACGATCGCCGGAATTTTGCTGTAATTGGTATTAATGAAAGATTTTTTTTTCAAATACTGGATCATAGGAGTTGTCTTCATTGGCGCGGGCATGGTGGTTTTTGTTGTGCCGCCTATTCTGCATGCGGTGATTGAAAATAAGATCCTCGATGCGATTGAACGAACGGAAAAAAGGGTCAACTGCAAAATAACTCTTCAGTCGTTGTCATTTTTGAATACAACGACGTTTCAAATTGAGAACCTATCCGTTGCATCCGATTCAGTTACCATGTCCAGGTTGTCCCGCGCAGGAATTGCCGATTCAAACAAACTTCTAGAAATCAAAAATTTGAAGGTGGATTTGTATCTTGGAGGATTTTTAACGGGCCGGTATGTACATGCGATTACGATAGATTCATTGAGCGCCAACCTTATACGCACTTCCGACAGCACGAATAATTTCTTAACTATTCTCAAAGCTTTTCAATCGAGCCCGGGAACAGGTACGGAAGCCGCCAGGCCGGAACAAAAAAATAAAATCGCGCAATTTGTTGACACCTACCTGCAAAAAAAACTTCCGTCGTTTGAAATTCGTCATATGGATGTCCTGTATCAGGATTATTCAGGTAAACTTTTTTCTATCCGTAATTTCACCCGAAAGCCGGACGAAATAAGTTTCAAAAATTTTAGGTTAACCTTACATGAAAGCCTGTTACGCGACGCCCAGTTTGAAATGCGGGGCTCCATCGTTCAATCGACGGCAATGGTGAATCAACTGGAGATCAACGGATCGCTGAATCATTCCAAACGCCAGATTGTGTTTAATGCTTTGTTCGATTCGAATTTCAAAGTACCTTTTATACGGTCATTTTTTGGCGGCGAAATATCTTTGAAAGGTTTTGACGCTCAGATATACAGCATCGAAGATGATGACGATTGGAGCAACATGAAGGCAGCCGTAAATATCAATGAAATGGAAATCTTATCCGACGCGGTTTCCGAAAAAAAATTACGTAATCTCAATGTTGGTTTTGATTTGGATCTTGATTTTGGAGCGGATGAACTGGTCATTCGCCCCGATACCCGAGTCTACCTGAATAAGATAACGGGTTTTATAAGCGGTAAGATCGAACGCTTGCATAGTCAGCCGCTGTTAGATTTGCACTTCAAATTGCCGATGATTCCAATGGATGATTTTTTTTCATCAGTGCCGGAAGGTCTGCTGACGCGAATTGAAGGCATTAAGGTGCGCGGGTCATTCGAATTTGAAGCTGCATTGAAATTGGATTTTGAACAGTTGGACAGTATCAAGTATGACCCGACCCTGACCGTGAGCGATGATTTCAGGGTGCTTTCTCTTGGCGATTCCATTGAAGTTAAGGTCCTGCGGGACAGTTTCAATTATACGTTTACACGGGAAGACGACACGGACAGCACCTATCTTGTTGGCGGAAGTAATTCGTATTTCCAGCCGCTCGACAGCATTCCGCCGATTCTGATCCATAGCGTGTTATTCTGCGAGGATAATTCTTTCTTCAAGAACGACGGGTTTAACGTTTTGCAGATCGGGCGCAGCCTGCGCGACAATATCCGGGAAAAAAAATTCGCACGCGGGGCAAGCACGATTTCAATGCAGTTCGTGAAAAACATTTTCCTGAGCAGAGAAAAAACGATTTCACGCAAGTTTCAGGAATTGATCCTTACCTGGCTGTTTAATCATGAGAAACTATTGGATGAAAAACGAGACAAAGAAAAACATAAAAAAAGACTGTTGGAAATTTATTTGAATATCATAGAATGGGGCCCGGATGTTCACGGCGTCGGGAGGGCCACAGAATTTTATTTTCATAAAAAGCCAAAAGATCTGACGGTAGGCGAGTCGGTGTTTTTGGCAACCATCATTCCGAATCCGAAAAAATACGAGCGGTATTTTGAAGACGGCGTACCGAAAAAAAAACACGCTAATTTCATGAACCTGATAGTCAAGATGCTTCATGAAAAAGATGTGATCGATTCATTGACCATGGCCAAAAACCTGCCCTGTACATTCAAGATCACCGGCGAAGCGCGCCGGTTCATGATCGGCATTAAGGCGGCTGACAGCACGGACACGGAGCAGGATATTTATTACAAAGATATCGAACTGAATAATTAAGGAACATCATCATGAATCCTGACGGTAAAGTCTATCAATTTCTTTTTAATCACATTGCCCAGATAAAGTGGCAATGGCGTATATTGATCTTTTTCTTTTTCTTGTTTGTCCTGTCCAATTTTATTTCGGTGTTTTATGCAGTATACCTGCCTGCGTTGCCCGCTACGGCGCCAGGTCATGATTTCAGGACATTAATGCATTTAGTAGGCTGGCTGATTGGGATTAGTATGTTAACGATTGCTGCCCTGAAGATACTCGATAAGCGGTCTTGGCGTTCCATCGGTCTGAGTTTTCATGCGGAATGGATAAGAGAACTTATTTTCGGTTTACTTCTCGGAATGCTGATGCCTGTAGTATTGCTGATTTTGCTGCTGCCGTGGGGATTTATATCGCTTACGCCACAGCCGGTAGCATTCTTAGATTTTATCGGCGGATTGGGTATGAACATACTTATATGGGCCGTAGCCGCGATCTGGATAGAACTCGTTCTACGCGGATATTTTATGCAAACCATGGCAGAAGGTATGGGCAAGATCGTTGCGGCGATATTTGTCTCACTCATGTATGCACTGATACAAACGCAATTTCACATCGACGAAATTCTTAACGGAGTAAACATCGCGCTACTCGGTTTCGTTTTTGCAATCTGTTATTTCCGAACCCGCGCCTTATGGACCGGCATAGGCGTCCAGTTTGCGCTGAATTTTATTCAGAATTTTTGTTTTGGCACTCCGGTTTACGGTATTCGACCTTCGTATTCATTATTCAAGGCGGAGGTCGGTTTGCGGAATATTGCCGTTGGAGACTATTTTAGTATTGACCAAGGCTTGATTGCTTCATTGATTACCATCAGTTGTATCTATTATCTTTTGCAGTCGAAACAGTTGACGATTTCCGAAACGGTCCGCAAGATTAAATTCGACGCGCTTTCTCAGCCTTTTCTTAAATCAAAAGAATAAAGCGGTTGCTGTGAAAACTTCTGCAAAAACAAAACTGCACCTGATTCCGTCCGTCCATCAACTGGCGGAACAACTCCAGACGACTGAATTTCCGCGGGACATGGTTATCAGGATCGTACGTGATGAAATTGTGAAGCTCAAAAAAAGACTTCACGCGGTTTCCTTCACGACGAAAGCGGAGGCGCATACCCATTTGCTCCATGAAATTAATAATCGGTTGAGCAGATTACTTAAACCGAGCCTCAAAAGAGTCATCAATGGAACCGGAATCATTTTACATACAGGCCTTGGCCGTGCGCCCTTATCCGAAGCCGCTATACAGAACCTTAAATGCGTTACGGAAAATTATTGTAACATTGAACTGGATCTTCATAGCGGTGAGCGCGGCGATCGGATGTCGCTTGTGGAGGAATTGATATGCCTGCTCACCGGCGCAGAAGGCGCGACGGTGGTTAATAATAATGCGGCTGCCGTTTTAGTCGTACTGAATACGCTGGCCTATCAAAAAGAAGTGATCATCTCCAGAGGTGAATTAGTGGAGATTGGCGGCTCGTTTCGTATTCCGGATGTCATGGAAAAAAGCGGAGCCGTCATGCACGAAGTTGGCACAACAAACAAAACGCATCTCCGGGATTATGAAAACGCCGTTTCAAAGAAAACCGGTTTACTGCTCGCCGTACACACGAGTAATTACCGGATTATCGGCTTCACAAAATCGGTAAGCCTTAAGGAATTAGCCGCTATAGGCAAGAAACACAAATTACCGCTCGTTTATGATTTAGGGGGTGGGGCGTTTATAGGACTTGAGCAATTTGGTCTTTCGCACGAACCGGTCGTATCTGAAAGCATTGCTGCGGGAGCGGACGTCGTTACATTTAGCGGGGATAAGATACTCGGGGGATGCCAGGCAGGGATTATTGCGGGGAGAAGAAAATATATCGACGCGATAAAAAAAAATCCGTTGATGCGGGCATTGCGTAGCGATAAGATGACGTTTGCAGTACTTGAGGCGACCCTTAAACAAATTCTCCGGCCTGATCAGTTGAAATCTCTGTCACCCGTAATCAGCATGCTCACTGAAAGTATCGACGAAGTGCAAGGGAGGGCAATTAAAGTACAAAATGCCGTTGGGCAGCAATCGCACATTCGCATCGTTGTTCGTGATACTTTTGCACAGGCGGGAAGCGGTACGCTGCCGCTAGAAAAAATTCCAAGCGTTGACGTTACGATAACGTCAAGCCGCATGTCGGCGAAACAAATTGCGGAACGTTTTAGGTTTTCAGATATACCCATTGTAGGCTTCGTTAAGGAGAACGCTTTTCATCTCGATATGCGTACCGTTCGTACCGATGAAGTTGAAGTTATAGTAGAACAATTGAAAAAAATAATGATTGAATAAATATTTTTCTATACATTTAGTTCATATGTTCGAGTCATCAAAATAAGGAGAGCCGTTATGAAAACATGGATCATCGTTCTTATTTTTTCGTTTGCAGCCATGACGGGTTGCGCTTCATCCGAAACAGCCGCCAAAGGCGATAAACAAAAAGATACGGCTGAAGAAAATGCCAAGAAAGCGTTAGAGATGATGAAGATGGAAGAAGAAAAAGCGGCTAAAGAAGAAATGACGGCGAGAGAGGAATTAGACAAGAAAAAGGCCGAATCGGAAAAACAAAAACAAGAATTGGGAGCTGTTAAGCAGAGATTGAAACAAATGAGTATGGCGGCTGTATTTGTTCCGATCACAAGGGACGGCGGAGTGTTCTCTTATCCCGGCGGCAGAACCAGCGTGATCAAGGTCAGAGTTACCGATGACATTACATTACGGCCGCTAAACCTGATCATGGATGGACAGTTAGAAAAGTCGAACAGCGACCGTGATTATTATAATACAGGTACGGGCGGCTTTGAAACGTGTTTGAAAGATCAATTGTATATTTTATACATGTCTAAAGATAAAAATGGCATGGTAGTGAGAGAGTGGTATGAAACGCTTGATAAATGTAAATAGGCAGGATTAATTGCAGGAGTACATCATGGAATACCGAATTGAAACAGACAGTATGGGGGAAGTAAAAGTCCCCAATGAAGCGTATTACGGCGCGCAGACGGCGCGTTCGTTAAGTAATTTTAAGATCGGCGGCGACCGGTTTCCGCGGGAAATGATCCGCGCGCTGGGCGTACTCAAGAAAGCCGCCGCAATGAGCAACCAGGAACTTGGTTCTCTACCCAAAGAAAAAGCTGGCTTGATCATCCAGGCCGCCGAGGAAGTCATAGACGGAAAACTCGATTCTCATTTTCCTTTGGTGGTGTGGCAGACCGGCAGCGGCACGCAGACGAATATGAACGCCAATGAAGTGATATCCAACCGCGCTATTGAGATTGCAGGCGGCGTGATGGGAAGTAAGAAACCGATTCATCCGAATGACGATGTGAATAAAGCGCAGTCTTCCAACGATACTTTTCCAACGGCCATGCATATTGCGGCGGCGGAACAGGTTGTTCACAGGCTGCAGCCCATGGTAAAAAAACTTCGGGATACATTGCATTTGAAATCGGAAAAGTTCAAGAAGATCATAAAGATCGGCCGTACCCATTTGATGGATGCCGTTCCGCTGACACTGAGACAGGAGTTTTCAGGATACGTGCAGCAGTTAGATAACGATATCACACGCATCAATTTTGCGTTAGACGGATTATACGATCTTGCGCTGGGCGGTACCGCGGTAGGCACCGGGCTTAACACCCATCCGAAATTTGCAGAAACCGGAGCGAAACATATTTCTGAAATCACCGGCCTGCCGTTTCGAAGCGCGCCTAACAAGTTTGAAGCATTGGCCGCCCACGATGCGATTGTATTTGCCAGCGGCGCTATGAAAACATTGGCCGCATCGCTTATGAAAATCGCAAACGACGTTCGTTGGCTTGCTTCCGGTCCACGATGCGGCATCGGCGAGATCGTTATTCCTGACAATGAACCCGGGAGTTCCATTATGCCGGGCAAAGTCAATCCGACGCAATGCGAAGCCATGACAATGGTGTGTGTGCAGGTGATGGGAAACGATGCGGCGATCAATTTTGCCGGTGCGTCCGGGAATTTTGAATTAAACGTATATAAACCGGTATTGATATTTAATCTTCTAAATTCAATCCGGTTGTTGGCCGATGCATGCGAGTCGTTTAATGAACATTGTGCGATAGGTATAGAGGCCAATGATACGGTGATCAAGAAACACTTGGATAATTCCCTAATGCTCGTCACGGCCCTTAATCCGCATATCGGCTATGACAATGCTGCGAAAGTCGCAAAGAAAGCATTTCATGATAATATCACATTGCGCGAAGCGGTGATTGAACTGGAACTGATGACGGGTGAAAAATTTGATGAGGCAGTCAGGCCGGAGAAAATGGTCTGATAAAGAAGGCTCTTCATTTTTGATTCCAAATGAAGTTTTATTTAATTCGTCAATTCGTATTTCCCGGTAAACTATGCTGGTCAGCATTATTATTCCTACGCTGAACGAAGAAGTGAATATCGTTTCGGTTCTTCAATCCCTTATTGGATTTTCCAATATTGAGATCATCGTTCCCGATGGCGGCAGTTCGGATAGAACTTGCGGACTCATCGGCTCGTTCCTCATTAAATATCCGTTCATTCAGTTAGTTCATTCTTCCCGCGGACGTTCCGTTCAGTTAAATGCCGGGGCAAAACGGGCAACGGGTGAATGGCTGATATTTTTGCATGCAGATACCATTATACCTGAGAAATCATGGGCCAACTTCTGCACAATGGTCGGAAATAGTAATGCGATTCAATCGGGTTCATTCTTATTTCAAGTCGCCAGCGATAAACTGCGATATCGTTTAATGGAAGAACTAGTGAATATACGGACGAGAGTATTGAAACTACCATACGGCGATCAGGCTATTTTTGTAAGAAAAGATCTGTTTGTAAAAATGCAAGGGTATCGTGAGGACTATCCGCTGATGGAGGATGTGGAATTCGTACAACGGCTTCAAAAAGAAAAAGGTTTTGAGATATTGCAATCGCCCGTCTGTACTTCGCCGCGGCGACACGAATCGGATGGTTTTTTTAAAAGAATAACCTATAATTTTCTCATTACTATTCTATATCGCTTAGGCATTCATCCCAAATATTTGGTCAAATATTACTAGATTTCCGGCTTTTTCACTATTCTTGAAAAAAACAAAAAAATAGTTGTGAAAAAGGGAACTTATTTTTGATTTCGGGCGTTTAATCAGGGCATGACATAATTAGTTTATTGAAAATAAAGAAGTTACATGCGGATTTGTTAGAATCAACAGCAATACAGTAATATAGTTATAAATTGGTATAGAATTAAGAAAAAGGAGTTTATTTACGATGGCCAGAATAAAGATGCGAATTAACAGCAGGGAAGATCAGTCTATTGAGCGTTATCTTGAGGAAATTAACCGGGTCTCATTGTTAAAACCTGACGAAGAGATCGAATTAGCCAAACGAATCAAAAAAAACGACAAGCTTGCATTGAAACAGCTAGTTGAAGCGAATTTAAGATTTGTTGTCAGCGTGGCCAAGGATTATCAGAATCAGGGTCTGCCTTTAAGCGACTTAATTAATGAAGGTAATTTGGGTCTGATGAAGGCTGCGGAACGGTTCGATGAAACACGCGGATTTAAGTTTATTTCCTATGCTGTGTGGTGGATTCGCCAGTCAATCCTGCAGGCGATTGCAGAACATTCCCGAATCGTTCGCCTTCCGCTCAATCGCGTCGGTATGCTGAATAAGATCGGTAAAGCATACAATGAACTTGAGCAGGAATTTGAGCGCGAGCCCAGCACGGAAGAAATTGCCACTGAACTGGAGATCAAAGATTACGATGTGTCCGATGCGCTTCGAATTTCCAAACGGCATTTATCCCTTGATGCGCCGCTGCAGGAAGATGAAAAAAGCGTTCTCATGGATACTGTTCCGGACAAAGTGAACCCGCTTCCGGATGATATTCTGATGAATGAATCGCTGAGACAGGACATTGAAAATACATTAGCTTCTTTGAGCGACCGCGAAGCTAAGATCATTAAGTTGTATTTTGGGTTGGGAATTGAAAGATCGTTGACGTTGGAAGAGATAGGTGAAGAATTCAAACTAACCCGCGAACGGGTGCGACAGATCAAAGAAAAAGCCATCAACCGCCTGCGCCATAAGTCGCGCAGTAAGTCTCTGCGATCGTATCTTGGTTAAACCAAGCTTTTTGAATAAGCCCCGGTTAATCGGGGCTTATTTTTTTGAATCAATAAAACAGAAAGAATCATAAACTGAATAGAGGTCTGCGGACATGGAAATAAAGGCCAAAGATAACGTTATTGAAGAACGGGGGCGGCAATTTTTTGAAGAGTGGGAAGAACGTTTTCTCGCGCCGCATGCATGCAAAAGTAAGGACATGCACAAGACGAGAGTGAATGACGAAATTGAAGATGTACATCGTACGGCGTTCCAACGTGACCGGGATCGTATCATTTATTCCAATTCTTTTCGTAACCTGAGCGATAAGCGGCAGATTTTGGTGGAACATGTGAGCGAGCGCAATCGAAGCCGGCTCACGCACACCGTCGAAGTGGTGCAGGTTTCCAAAACGATCGCCAATGCGATGGGGCTGAATGAAGACCTGACCGAGGCTATAGCCCTCGGGCATGACCTGGGACATCCGCCATTCGGGCATACCGGGGAGGCGCTTCTGGACTCGCTGCTTAACGGCGAGGATACAGCTGAAGGAACTCTGAGCGGAGAGAATTTTGGCGGATTCAAACATAATTACCAGAGCTTGCGGGTCGTAGATTATATTGAAAAGAAATACGGGTATGACGGCCTTAATCTGACTTCCGTAGTCCGGGAGGGCATTCTAAAACACACCAGCACACGCAATGAACGCTATTATTATCCCGACATGAACCTCAACTCGCTGAATTACGATCATTTCATGGCATTAACCCTGGAAGGCCAAGTCGCGGCTATTGCCGATGAAATAGCTCAACGCACATTTGACCTGGAAGATGCGCTGCGTGCGGATTACATCAAGGTCAGCGATGCGCGTGAATTGAAACTCATTCAGGATGTCGAAATCAAATGCAGTATTCATGACGTTCTGGAGTCAAATCAGGACGAATATATCAATCTCCTGATAAGCGGACTGGTGCGTTTATTGGTGAGCGATGTGATACAAAATACAGTTCACAGGATCAAGAGTTTTTGTGAACGCAAAAATCGATCGAATAATTTTGATGAATGGCTCGTGATCTTCAGTTTAGACGTCAATCGGAAACAGAATGAACTCGATACGTTTATTCAGAAAGAACTCGCCAATAATTTCCAGGTTAACCGCGTCAATAAAAAAAGTGAAAAAGTCATTCGCAAACTATTCAAGGCGTACTATTCGAATCCGCTTCAAATGAGCGACCGTTTTCTTGAGCGTTATACTTCCCGCGCAGTGGATTCCCAGTTTCGGTTGCGCAAACTGGCGCCAAAACTAGTTCATGAAAAAATTAAGGAATTTCAGAAAGATCCATTATACGCACGGCACATTGCCGACTATATTTCAAGTATGAGCGATAGTTTCGCTGTGCAGGAATACAAGGCCATCTATATTCCCGAAGCAAGCGTTATATAACCCATTTCTCCGATATGAAATTATTTACCAGTTATCGCATTTTTTTCTTCTCTTTATTTATTGCTTTCTTTTTGTGGTTTTACGTACGGCTGTCCTCACCGTACCAGCAGGTTATTTCAATTCCGCTTCAGGTCGTCAATCTTAAGGAAGGACATGCCATTGTTTCCGGGTTACCGAAGACGATACCTGTTTTATTTGAAGCCAACGGAAGAACTTTGCTAGGTTTGGAATACGTGTATGATGTTAAATATGTAATTGATGCCGAACAAAAAGACGATTTCACTGTCATCACGTCAAAATATATAGAGAATGTGAAACTGCCAAGTACCGTAGAGGCAATTGCGCATGCTATTCCGTCCAGGGACACGCTGCACATTATTTCAAAAAAATGGATCACTAAACAGGTTCCGGTGATCGCGGATATAGAAGTTTCCTGCGCCCCCGGCTTCGTAATGGTAGGCGGATTTCGTACGATCCCCGACTCAGTTTTTGTACGTTGTCCCATCACGCTCAGGGACAGCATTCACTTTGTTTCAACGACCAGGATGCAATTGACTAATATTTCAGAGGACAAGGAAGTCGATGTAGAATTGGCGGACATGCTCCGGCCGAATGTCAAAATAAAAAAAACAGATATTCGCGTTCTGATTGACATACAGCCGCTTGGGGAAACCGTGATGGAGAATCTTCCAATAAAGCTGATCAACGTTCCTGAAGACGTGAATGTCATAGTACAACCGTCAACTTTTTCGATCAAGGTACGCGGCGGTGTGGATTTTCTGTCGTCTTTGCGCAGGGACAGCGTCTATGCAGTAATCGATTATGCGATGGAACAGCGTTTCGCCACTACCCAGCCGCGTCTTACGATCATTGCGCCGCGAGACATGTCCTGGAGTCAGATCACGCCTTCCAGGTTTAATTTAGTAAGACTCGATGCAGAAAAACTTCCCTGATCTTATAACACTGGCCATCGAAACATCGTGCGATGATACTTCCGTATCCGTTATGCGCGGCCGGTCCGTCTTGTCCAATGTGGTGTCGTCGCAAGTCGATGTACTGAAATTCGGAGGAATTGTTCCGGAATTGGCCTCCCGCGCGCATCAAGCCAATATTATTCCGGTCATCGAAGATGCATTGGTTCAAGCAGGGATTAAGCTGCAAGATGTCCGGTTAATTGGTGTTACGTATGGGCCAGGACTGATCGGAAGTTTGTTGGTTGGGCTTAATTTTGCAAAAGGGTTAGCGTATAGCCTGGATATCCCTTACATTGGCGTCAATCACATAGAAGCGCACATGCTAGCGGCGTTTCTTGAAAAACCGCATCCGGATTTCCCATTTATCTCATTGATAGTTTCCGGCGGTCATACGATGTTGGTTCTGGCTGAGGCCCTGGGCCGATACCGGATACTGGGGGAGACGCAGGACGATGCTGCTGGGGAATGTTTTGACAAAGTTGCGCGTTTTCTGAATATAGCTCCGGAGAATGGTTCCGGCATGTCCGGCCCGATGGTCGATGTTAGATCTCGTTTGGGCGATTCTGGAAAAATCAAATTTCCCCGCCCTTTGGGGAATTCGGATAATTTTAATTTTAGTTTTTCCGGGCTAAAAACATCGGTTCTGAACTATTCAAAAAAGCAAGAGAAGTGGAGTGAGCAGGAAATTAACGATATTTGCGCAAGTTTCCAGGAGGCCGTCGTGGACGTTTTAGTTTCTAAATCATTACGCGCATGCAAGGAGCATCACGTAGGATCGCTGGTACTGTCCGGAGGTGTGGCCGCCAATTCGCGCCTGCGAGACATACTGAACGAACAGTCTCAAAGGTCGGGCGTTCGGTTATTCATTCCGGCTAAACCCTATTGTACCGATAATGCGGCCATGATCGGTATGACGGCGTACTTGAAGCATTTGGAAGGGGAAGTATCGTCATGGGACCTTGCGCCGAATCCTTCCTTGCGGCTGATCAGATAACGGCAAAAATAGTATTGACTTTTTATATTTTTTGCGATAATATTGTCCACTGCAATCCAGCAGGTCGAAAGTTGCGCAAATCAAGAGTACTTGCTACAAATAATTTTTTAAATGCTATTAAAAATTACTTATCACAATGTTTAACACATTATAACTTGGAGGCATGTCTTTTATGGAGAAATCATTAGTTGATTATTTTAACGAAGGTGGCGGTTTCATGTGGCCAATCCTTTTTTGTCAGGTCGTGGGTCTTGCCATTTGTATCGAACGTTTCATCACTTTGTCGCGTTCGGGCGTCAACACAAGAAAATTTCTTGTGAAGATCAAACAAGCCCTTGATGAAGGAGGCGTGCAGAGAGCGGTAGAAGTCAGCGCTAACCAACGCGGCTCGGTTGCCTCCATTTTCCACGCCGGTTTGCTTCGCGCTCATAAAGGCGTGGATCAGGTCGAAAAAGCTATCGTGAATGCCGGCGCCATCGAAATGGCATTTCTGGAACGAGGCATGATCTGGATTGCTTTCTTTATTGCCGTTGCTCCCATGCTTGGATTTACAGGAACCGTGCAAGGTATGATTCAGTCTTTTGAAGCGATCGCGAAAGCTAACGACATTTCTCCTACCATTGTTGCAACCGGTATTTCAGTCGCGTTGCTCACCACTCTATTTGGTTTGATCGTCGCTATGATACTTCAATTTTTCCATAATTATTTTACAGCGAAGATCAACCGTCTGGTTGTGGACATGGAAGAGACATCGGCAGAATTAGTTGACGCCATTGTTGAGTTGGAACACCGATAGCCAAACCAAAGGACCACTCACATGTTAGTTGAAAAAAGATTAAAAAATACAGCAGAAATACCGACAAGTTCGCTGGCAGATATGGCATTTCTTCTGCTCATATTTTTCATTGTTATCACCACCGTTGGCACGGATAAAGGGATTGACCTTGTTTTGCCGCCGGAAGGCGATGTAAAAGAAATTCCAAAGACAAATATCATGAATATCCTTCTCAATGATAACGGCGATATCCTGATTGAAGAAGAACCGCGATTTATGAATCAGATTAAGGATATTGTGAAAAACAGGATTGCCAAGAATGACAAGATCATCGTGTCGGTTAAAACGACGCGAAGAACGCCATATAAGATATTTGTTGCCGTTTTAGATCAGCTCAAACAGGCCGAGGCAAAAAAAATATCCATAGCGGAGCCGGACAAATAATCTTAAAAAGCACGGAGATTGTATGAAATTCAGTAATCAAAAAAATAAGCCGCCCGCTATACCCGGGGCATCCATGTCCGATATTGTATTTACCTTATTGCTTTTCTTTATGGTCTCGACGGTCATCAAGAAATTCAACGGTCTGCCCGTCGACACGCCGGAAGCATATCAGGTGGAAAAATTGCAGACAAAGACACACACTTCTTATATCTGGATCGATGAAGGTGAAAATATTTCATTTGACGATTATCCTATTTCCTCAATGGAAGAAATATACACCATCGCTCGGGAGAAAATTGTTAAAGATGTCCAATTATTAATTTTTATGCGAATAGACAAGAATATGCGAATGGGCGTATTAGTGGATGTACAACAGGAATTGAGAAAAGCGGGGGCATTGCGGGTCTATTACGCTACTAAAACAAAAGCTTCGCCAAATTATTAGACTATAGTTTGCCATAGCGAAGAAAGGAAAATACAATGACATTGTATGAATTGAAGAGGCAATACAAAGTTGTGTTAGAGGCTTCGATGATCGCGGCGCTGGTTTTAATTACATTGGTCATCCGTTTTTATACATTTGGAGACAGCGGCCGCACTATCGGAAAAGCGGATATACAGTTTGAAGTCAGCAAGGTTGATTTGACCAAGCAGATCAAACGCGCGCCACCGCCAAATCGTCCGGCTGTTCCGGTTGCATCTGAAACGGAAACGTTATTGGGCGATGAGACTATTGATGATACCGATGTGGATCTCGAAGAAATTCCACCGCCGCCGCCGCCGCCGGCAAAACGGGACCAGGGTGATGGCGATGCTGAAATTTTTGTGGCATACGATACGCCGCCTGATCTGAAAGGCGGATTTGATTTCATTCGCAGAAATCTCAAATATCCCGATATGGCAAGACAGGCGGGTATAGAAGGTAAAGCGATTGTCAGTTGTGTTGTTGACGAAAATGGGAATGTGCTTAAAGCGGAAGTAGTCAAAGAAGACGGTAATGTCGGTTTCGGGCAAGCCGCTGTAGAAGTGATCATGAAGGCTAAATTTAATCCTGCCAAGCAGCGCGATAAAGCCGTCAAAGTCAGAATATCCGTGCCGGTAGTATTCAAGCTCAGGGGATAGTAAATTAAAAATAAAATTAGAAAATCCCATTCGTCAAAGGCGAATGGGATTTTTTTGTTGGTGGGCCATCAGGGATTTGAACCCCGGACCAAAGGATTATGAGTCCTCTGCTCTAACCGCTGAGCTAATGGCCCAAAAGCGTGGTAATATAAATTTCGTTTAAGAAATAATCAATGAGTTTTTCTCGTGTGATGATTATTTTTAGACGGCAGGAGTTAGCTGAAGCTTTTGATACAGTCTTCCTGAGTGGGATGAATTTCAAATACTTCGGCTAATTTGGTGATGTTGAGTACATTTTTGACGAACTCGTTGTAGCCCCCAATTTTTAGTACGCCGTTCTTGTTATGCGCCGCTGTATAGAGTGAAATAAGGCTGCCAAGGCCGGAACTGTTGATTCTTTTTATCTTTGACAGATCGATAACTATCTTATCGACATTATCGTCCAATAATTCCCGAACGGCGGCCTGCAACATCTCGATGTGCTCTTCCGTCATGAGTTTATCCTGGATTTCTACGACGGCCAGAGTGTCGGTTACCTTACGGGACGTAACTTTGACCTTGCTCTCGCTGGCAATTTGCACTTTTTTGCTTTGTTTCATTGGTGTTTTCAAGGTGTATATTTATTTACTTTCTAATTTTGTGTTAATTTCACTCAAATGCATGTTCATATCATGAAGGTGCCGTTCAAGAATCCATATTTCTTCCCCGGTCTTCTGCATAGCGACTTCATCTCCGCTCCGGCCGCCATAGGTAAGGCTATTGCATATTTCATCGAATGTATCGGCGGAATGTTTTAAGTAGGTTACAAAATACCGGATATCTTTTCGAACCTCTGTGAAATCAAGTTCCTGCGATTGCGAAAGCTCGTTGGCCTTCAGCCGCAAGTAGGTAATATTAAGTTTGAATACGTTCAGATCGTCAATGACTTTATCGATATCAACTTCCCGCTCTTCCGGGGCTTCGATACGCATATCCAGTTCCATGGATTTCAAATCGAGATGAATTCTGCGCAAATCATTCGCTAATTCCCTGATTTTATCCGCTAGCATTTTGGTCTGAATCCCGAAAAATTAATAAGATGTGTCAATCAAAGCAGTAGGTTTATACTAATCATTTTTGAAGATACTGTCAACAAGTAAAATTATTTGTACGCTGATTGAGTGATCGAAACCGTGAGCGAATTGACCGCGGTACGAAGCTGTTCCTGCGAACTGTAGTTCACGTTGGCGGCGCTGATAATCTGCCCCGATTGGATATTCACCAACCGCCCGTCTATTTCCGTCTGCGAACCAAGCTGCGTTAAAACGCCTACGATGATGGCATCTACTCCGATTAATTCGCCGACTTTTACCGCGGTGGATTGTTCAATAGCTTCACCCATTTCAAAATCCTGTTCGGTCATAACTTTTTCTAGTTGCTGCCGCTCGACCACCATAAAACAGTTGGTTTGGACCATGGAGGTGGTAAGCATGTCGCATACGATGTTCCCAGCCTGTCCAACGACGGTGTCCTGCCAGCCGGCCATAGCCTTAAATTGAAAGGGTAGTACGGCAATTTTTAATTTCTTATCATTCTGAATCGAAGGTAACTTTGACTGCCACTCGGAGCTTTCGTTTGTTTGCGATGTGTAAAATTGCGGTTTTGATCTTGTTTGTTGAGAAAAAGCCGAAGCAATTTGCTTTTGCATTTCGTCCATATTTGTTTCTGCATCGTCGATTTCGTGATCGCCTGAGTCGGACGAATTTTTGGCCCTGCTCATGAATTCCATAGCTTTCAAAGGCTTATTTTCTTTATACAAAATTTTTGCCGCAAGCAAATTTAAAAGCCGGCTTTGCGGGTTTGATTTAAGAGCATGATATACGATTTTTTTTGCTTCTTTATAGTCTTGACGGTCATGATGAATTCTTGCCATTAAAGCCCAGGCCGGAGTAAATTGCGGATATAGTTCGGTGATTTTTATTAATATTTGTTCAGCTTTGGCAGGTTCCTTTTTCTTATAGTGTGCAACCGCTTCCCTGAAATGCGGATCGGGACCTTCTTTCAAATTTCTTTTTACAGGGCGCTTCTGAGCGCAGGCGTCGTTGTGTAAAACGGTCACAGACATAACAAATAATGCAAACGAACCTATTAAGATAGCCATTAAGTTTTTCATATAACATCCTTCGTATTCTTTTGATTCAAACGTAAAAATTTCAATAAGCGTAGGACATACACATAAAAGGACGTAACGAGTAAAATAGTACTTACCCACAGCAAGAATACATAAAACCCCTCGATTAGAAATACATCTTTGACAACGTAGACCGTCACCATGAGCGCAACAACAGTAATTGTAATTTTGCCGAGCATATTTGATGTAAAAAGAAAAGCATATTTGTTCTTAATGTAGAGTCCTGCCGAAAAGATCAATATGTCCCTAACCAGCGCGACAACAAGGAACCACACCGGGAAATCGTCACGTGAAAAAGCTAAAAATAAGAGAATCGCAGCCATTCCTATTTTATCAGCGATCGGGTCAATGACTTTGCCGAAATTGGTAATTTGGTTCATTTTTCTTGCAAGCTGTCCGTCAAACGTATCTGTGAGACCCCCGATGATCATAAGGGCAAGTGCGGTCAGATTATGGCGCGGATTTGTATTGCCAAGATCAAGAAAATAAATGATAGGTATGACAATAACAATCCTCGAAAGGCTTAGGATATTTGAAACGGTAAATATTTTGTCGGCGTGAGGATTTTTACCGCCAGTGGTTTCATTTGTCATTGTTCAGCGGGAGGGTTAGTCGTAAATGTTTTTGTTATGACGTCCAATTCTCTGAGAAATTTAAGCTTCTTAATTTCCTCCGGAAAAAACAACGCTTGGTCAATAAAATAAATACGCCGCGTGCGATCATCGTAAAACGCGTAACTACGAAACGGGCCGCCAAATGCGTTTTGCAAATCTAAGGTTTTCCAAATTCCGGTATATGCAAGCGCCGGACGGCCGCCGATCTCAGTTTTGTAAAATGAATCGAAAGATGGCGTCGTTTTGACTGAATCCAGAAACCAGGATCCTATTTTATTTCTCGTCTGTGTCATCCATGTTTTGGTCAAAAAGCTGTCAGGAACGGCTTGAGAGTCGAGCGGAACCCAATATACCGAGAGCCATCGCTGCAGCGACTTGTAGTATGACGATGCGTGGAAACGAACGTAATGCCTGTCCGGGCTTTCTTCAACGAGTTTATAGTCAGGATGAATTCGCAGGGTCCATTGGTATTTCATAAAAAGTTCTTTCTGCAAGGCCTTGTCTTCGAGAGGGGCTGACGAACCATAAAGAAAATCAGACATCAGATTTGTTTTATGCGTGTCGAAAATTTCAAAAAGCTGATCTCCGTTAGCCTGGATGAAGCGGTTAACTTCCTGGATGGTATTTGACGTCAGTACCATGATGACTTGCCCGACCGACCATTCGTCCTTGCGCGTAAAAATAAAATACTCGCCAGACGCTACCGCCTTGGCCGCTTCCTCATTGAGCATACTCTGAACCGTTTGCGATACCGGTTCTTTCGAGTCCAACGTGCCAATCATGACGATGTATTTATACTTTTTATAAATATCAAAAACGCTGATAGGTGCGCGCTGCAGATAGAAATCGGTTTCATTCTGCGGCGTCACAAAATTTCTTTCGAATACGATCTGTAATGATTCTTTACCCTGGCTCCAATTGGCCGAATCCGAAAAAACAATGATCTGATCATCGCCGCCGATCGCCGGAGACTTGTAAACCTTCCCGCAGGATGCAATAAAGCACGCCGCCATGACGCAAAAAAGTGTCTTCATGTGTGTTTACTCTTTCTCATAAAAAAAATCAATGCGCCGGGAACAGTAGAAATCATTGAGATAATGTAAGTAACGAACCCGATCGAAAATGCGATTTCAGCCGTCACACCGATTTTTCTGAACAGTAAGATAGTCGTCTGTTCTCTGGGGCCCGTTCCTCCAATGGAGATAGGCAGGCTGGCGGCCAGTGAAATAATGGGAACGAAAATTATGTAATATAATATCGACGATTCATCACCCATTGCCCGCCCAATAGCCCAGATAGTCATTATTCGAAGACCCTGCACGCCGATGGAAATCAAGAAAATTATAAGCAAGTCAAACCTCCGTGTTCTGAAATTATGTATTTCATGATACAGATGACGGAGACGTTCGTATAGTTTATTTGGAATGAAAACCGTAAAAGGCTTTACTACGGCATCGGCAACTTTCTTGTTCAACACAAATACCAACCCCATAATCCAGATCGTAAGCAGTACAACAATGCTCAAAAACATTCTTATCGATTCGCCGCGTCCGATCATAAATACACCGGTGATGCAGGCCAGAAAGATTAAAGTTAGCAATCCGACAAACCGGTCAAAAAAAACCGTTGCGACCGCCGGCGATAATCTTTCACGATCCGGCGAATGTTTCTTAACGTCATAGACTCTCAAAAGATCGCCGCCCATACCGCTGATCAAAAAATTATTAAAGAACAAACCGACATAATAGTAACCCAGCGTAACCTGATAGCTGATTCTGATCTCAGACAAACGTAAAATAAGCCTCCACTGAAAGGCTCCTAAAAAATAACTGAAGGACAATAAGATCAAAGACCAACCGATCCACGCCGGATCCGTTTTAAGAAATTGCGCCTGTAAAGCATCCAGCTCGATCGAACGGACGGTGAAAAATATGATTCCGAAACTGATTGCAATTTTAAGAACAACGTATAAATATTTTTTCATCATCCTTTTAGAAGAAATTATTTTTTCGAATCTAATCTTGCCTTGATCTCAGCTAATTTCGTTTTAGCCGTTACATCTTGCGGATTACGCGCGAGCCATGACTCAAGTATCAATGCCGTTTCTGTCAGATTGCCGCTTTCCTCCAACGCTTGTATATAATAACCCAAAGCCTCCGGATTGGCCGGATTGGATTCGTAAATCGGTTTCAGAATGTCCACAGCCGTTGCGGCATCCTTTAAAACAAACAGGTGCAATGCGGCAATACGAATCTTGCCGTTTTGATCGATGCGATATAATTTTTCATTCGCGAGTACTTCGGCTATATATTCTTTTAGTTTTTCAGGCTGTCCCGCGTCCGCATAAAATTGGCCTATCGCGAGTTTCAGGCGGTAATCGCGCATGGGAACCGCCTCCTCGGTGATTATCGACTGCATGGAGTCTAATATTGCGACTATTTTTTGATCGGCCGTAAGCGATTCTGGAAATTCCAGATCAATTTTATTTTTCAGATTTTCCGCCGTTCCCATCATTTTCCTTTGACGATAATATTCCACCATGCGCAGAAACAGGGTGCGGTAATTTTGCGTCAAACGGCGGATATTATCATCATATGACACGTCCGGATTGTTCATGTTTCGGTATTTATATTTCTTGAACGTGTTTTCATACATAAGGTCAATTGACATATCCTGATCGGGTACGGTAATCAGTTTATAAGCCAGCCCGTCCATTCGCAAGTAACGGCCAAGGCCGACTTTATTATCATCACTTACGGTAATTGCGTAATAGATCGGGCGAGAGAATTTTGATGCAAACAAAATATCCAGAACCATCAGATCCTGAACACGCAGACCCTGACCGGAAATAGTCGGATCCACTTTAAACTTCATTTTGGGGATGACGAGGGTATCATGATTCTTCGGCAGCGCTTTACCGGACTCGACCCAGTCTTTCCAATAAATCTCCTTCGGCACATCTATCGTAAATTCGCGTGATTTCCACCGCGTCGGCTGGATACTGGAGTTCGGGATTTTCGGATCGCCGAGAATTTGCCGATCGGTATATCCGATTGGGACTTTCATTGCTTTGACCGTTGAGCCGTCCTTCATTCTATACTCCAGCTCTTGGTTTTTCAGCTGGTGAATGTACCATTCCGTATTCAGCAGACTCAAGTTGACTATGCGTACATCCGGCCTGACCTTTTCAACTTCCTGCAAATACCATAACGGAAAGGTGTCGTTGTCGCCATTGGTAAAAATGAGCGCATTCGGTTCGCAAGTCTCAAGCAGATTATATGAATAATCCCATGCAACATAGTTTCCCTGACGGCTGGTCGTATTTTTATTATACAAGAACATATTTAGTGGCAATAGAATAATAAGGCCACAACACGCCGTATATACAAGCGTGGGCATGAAATTTTTATTTTTCAACTTTTCTTCGATAGATTCCAGAATGGAATATACGCCAATACCGATCCATACGGAGAAAGAAAAGAACGCCCCAACATAACTGTAATCGCGTTCGCGCGGCTGCGGGTCCGGCTGGTTCAGATAAATAATGATGGCAAAACCGGTCGTAATGAAGAGGCCGAATACCGCTAACGCTCTTTTCCAATCGCGGCTGAAATGATGTACAGCGCCGATGATTCCAACGATAAATGGAATTCCGTAAAGCCCGCGCATGCTGAATACGGTATAAACATATCCGTACCGGTCTTCCTGAGTATCCTGTAATTTGTCTACCGACCAACCGATTGCATTCCGTACGTGATCGACAAAGGATAATGCCAGATCATCGGGCCGCCCTATGAATTGCCAGTTAAAATAGCGGACGAACATCTTGTTGAACTGATAATCCCAGAATGGAGCCACGCGTGGCCAATATGAGAAATCGCCGTACTGTTCGCGGTTCATGTACCGGATAAAAGCCGCCCAGTTGCCCGGATCGTTCTGGTCAATATTCGGATTCATCCCGGAACGAATCATGATCATGGCGTACGTTGAATAACCTACAAAAATAAGCAGCGAAGCAATAACAACCAGCGCACCGGCATGGTTGTTTTGTTTGATCATGTAGTACGACAAATAGATCAGGATTCCGAAAAACAATAGAATAGAAGCGCCGGCTAACCCAAATTGGTCAAAAAAGAGGGGAACCTGAATACTCCAGAATATGAACACCTTGTAAATAACGGCCATTGCAATCAGTCCGACGATGACAAACTTGATGAAACTGGAAACAGTGATCTCGAATTTTTTTGAATAGATGATAAAGAATATGAACGGAAGCGCAAGTATATTTAAAAGGTGGACGCCGATGGCCAGGCCTACCATGTACGCAATGAGCAGTAAATATACATCGCTGTGAATGTCGTCCGGTTTTTCAAGCCATACCATAATGAGCCATACCACGATCGCGGTAGAAAAAGTGCTCGCTGCGTATACTTCCGCTTCAACGGCATTAAACCAATGGCTGTAGGTGAAAGCAAATGTCAATGCGGCGATGGCCGCGGATAGTGTGATTTTCAGTGCGCCAAACGTATCCGTCGGACGTTCCTTCCATTGTAACAAAAGCCGAACGATAGTCAGGTACAAAAACAATACTGCAAAGGCGCTGCACAGCACCGATATCATATTCACACGGAATCCGATATCGTAATCCGTGACGGCAATGCCTACCGCATGCCCAATTTCCGAAGTCGGCAGCATGGAGAACAGCCGGCCGACGAGCAGAAACAGCGGTGAACCGGGAGGATGAGGTACCGCTAAACTGTAGGCGCATGCAGCAAATTCTCCGCAATCCCAATAAGATAATGTCGGTGACACGGTCGCTAAATATCCAAATAAGGATAACACAAATACAACGAGGCCCGTGATGCGATTGACCTTTACATAATTGAACATAGTCGGTTTGATCTCCTGATAATTTAGATTATTATATTTTCAACTTGTTTTCTTTATCGAGAAAATAATCCGCGAGCGCCTCTTCCCATGATTTCATAATATCCAGGCCCCGCTCCTTTAGATTGTAATTTCCGAGAACGGAGTACGCCGGGCGACGGACCGGGCTTCCAAATTCCTTCACGCTCGTTTTTTCAAGTTTGGTTTTGACCTGTGCGATCTCAAATATTTTTTTTGTGAATTCGTACCAGGAACATGCGCCGTCACTGGTTGCGTGATACAGTCCGTAATGGTTCGTTGACATCAACTTTTTGATCTGCTGCGCAAGGTGTATCGTGAAAGTCGGCGTCAAAACTTCATCATCAACCACTTTGATCGTATCTTTTTCTTTGGCCAGATTCAGCATTGTTTCAACAAAATTGGATTTCTTGCCGATTGCAGGATAAATCCCGTAAAGACCCGAAGTACGAATGATAAAATTTTTACGGCCATACGCAGAAACATAATGTTCACCGGCTAATTTGCTCACTCCATATACATTCAAGGGCGCCGGCAAATCCGACTCAATGTACGGCTTGTTTTTTTTCCCGTCAAAAACATAATCGGTGCTGATATGAACCAGTTTACATGACGCTTGTTCACAATTTTGAGCAACATGTTTTGCGCCGAGGGCATTGACCTCAAAAGCTTTCCTGTCGTTGGTTTCACACCCCGGCACATCGGTCCATGCAGCGGTATTGATAACCAGGTCGGGGCGATGGGACTCAAAAAGCTCAGCCACCTGCGACGGACTAGTGATATCGCATTGGTCGACGTCCGTTTTTGTAATGTTAAAGTCGCGCGATAATACACGGATAAGGTCTTGTCCCAGTTGTCCGTTTGCGCCAATTAACAAGATATTTTGCACAGCCGCCCTTTTATTTTTCTAAAAGCCTAAAGTATGAAACTCTTTTTTCTTCTTCAAGAAATAATCAAAAACAATACTCTTAGGATAGATCAGATGACGGAATTGCGCATCGGTGACTTTTCGGTTTATTTGCACCAACCTCCTTTTTTTGAGAAGCACAAGGGCATGCGCATAGACCCAAAAATGGGCATTTAAAATAGCGACGATGCGCATCGGTTCAAACTGTACCAATGCATGTATCCCGGCAATTCCGTCCAAAATGAATCGTTGCAGCAGAGTCAAGAATAAGCGCCGCGCCGGTAAATTCTTAATAAGTAAAATAAGGCTGTTTCGATGGTTCCAATACAGTTTTTTAAAATCTGCCGCTGGCAGAGATGCGCTCACATAATGTAATACATTAGATTGAGGGATTACCTTGACTATATACCCGTGGAGGTGCAGACGCCAGCAAAGATCGATTTCCTCGTAGTGCATAAAAAAAGTTTCGTCAAGCGTTCCGGCCTCATCCAATGCAGACCGCCTGAGAAATAACGCCGCGCCGCTGGCCCAGAATATTTCCCTGATATCATCGTATTGGCCGCGATCCGTTTCGATCGTATCGAACATACGCCCGCGGAGAAATGCAAACCCCCATTGGTCAATAAATCCGCCCGATGCTCCGGCATACTCAAAATATCCGCGGTTGATCATAGACTGAAGTTTGGGTTGCAGTGCGCCGACCGTCTCGTCCTTTTCGGCTTCATTTACAAGATGGTCGAGCCAGTCGGGAGCTACTTCAACGTCATTGTTCAATAAAACGATATATTTACCCTGCGCCGCAGCTATTCCGAGATTATTGCCGCCGGTGTATCCGAGGTTGGCATCAGATCGGATCAACATGACCTGAGGATAATGTTGCTCCGTATAAGCAACAGAATCGTCCATCGATGCATTGTCCACCATGATCCATTCGACGGAAGGATAAGTCGTTTTGGAAAGCGAATCGAACAAACTTTTTATAAATTTTTTGCCGTTATAATTGAGAATGACGACGGAGACGAGCGGAGATGGATTCATGCAAGCGATCGATGTTTATTCAGGTTGATTAAAATGGCTGTTCATCGCGCGAGTAGGGCGGAGGCACTTCCTGGCTGCGGGTGGTATCAATTTCGACAAAGCGAGCAAATTTCTTTATAAACCCTAATTTGACATCGCCGACAGGCCCGTTACGCTGTTTACCAATAATGATGTCAGCCGGCACTACGTCTGCCTGGCGATTGAAGTCATCCTGATCGTAATAATCCTGCCGGTGTACGAACATAACGACGTCGGCATCCTGTTCGATTGATCCGGAATCACGTAGGTCTGAAAGCATGGGTTTCTTATCGCCGCCACGCTGCTCCACCGCGCGCGACAGTTGACTGAGCGCCAGAACCGGG
This sequence comes from bacterium, assembly GCA_008933615.1. Lineage (NCBI taxonomy): Bacteria > bacterium. Next base: position 45,485 of record WBUR01000011.1, read on the forward strand.
ATATCCAATTCTTTAGCGAGGGCTTTGAGCGAACGTGAAATGATCGCAACTTCCTCCTGGCGGTTGGCGTTGCTCTTGGCGTTCGCATTGACCAGCTGCATGTAATCCACGATCAGGATTTCAATTTGTTTTTCGACTTTCAGACGGCGGGCACGCGCGCGAAGTTCGAGAATATTCAAACTCGGCGTGTCATCCAGATAGATAGGCGCTTTGGAGAGGCGGCCCACGCTGGTGGATAATTTTGACCAGTCATTGCTGGGGAGCATGCCCGTGCGAACTTTATGCGCATCGACCTGGGCTTCGGCGCAAAGCAGACGCATGACCAATTGCAACGAGGACATTTCCAAACTAAAAAAACCGACAGGTTTATTTGCGTCGACCGCAACGTTGCGGGCAATGGATAATACAAGCGCTGTTTTTCCCATGCTCGGCCGGCCGGCTACGATAATCAAATCGGAGTTTTGAAATCCGCTGGTCATCTGATCCAACGGTTTATAGCCTGAAGTAACTCCGGTGACGCCGCCCGGTTGATGATGAAAATGTTCGATCTGTTCAAATGCCTTATGCAGTACCGGATTTAAAGCGATAAAACCTTGCCTGCTCTTGTCCTCCGCGATCTTGAATATCTGCTGTTCCACCGAGTCTATCAGGTTATCCACTTCTTCCGTTTCCTGAAAAGCCTGTGTCACGATTTGTCCGCCGACATGGATCAGTTTACGCAAACGGGCTTTATCAAGTACGATCTTGGCATAATGGGCAATATTGGAGGCGCTGGGAACTTTCTGACTTAAACCGGAAATAAAATAACTTCCTCCGACACGATCAAGTAGATTGGATTTACGTAATTCTTCCGTCAACGTGATCAGATCGATAGGTTGTGAGTGGCCATAAAGGCTCAGCATGGCTTGAAAAACAATGCGGTGCACCTCTTTATAAAAACAGGTTTCATCGATTATTTCTATGACTTTCCCCACTGCATTGTCATCGATCAGCATGGATCCTAAGATCGCTTCCTCCACTTCGAGCGCCTGAGGGGGGATGCGGCCGGAAAATTCGATGATATTTGATTTTTCTTCGGGTACGGACATTTTGGAATTAGTGTAATGCGGAAGTGAAAAATTAAAACCCGTTCTGGTCTTCGAATTTAGTTAATAATTCATTGACTGTCAAACTTGAATAATCAACGGGAACAGTGTTCGAGGGCTGCTTCATTGCTTTGATGACCTGTGACAAAAGTTCTATCGTGTTTGTGATCTTGCGGCATCCATCGATGCATACGTCAACGAGTTTCTTGACGCCATCCGGATCATGAACGTCGCAGATCTGCGCCCGGCCGGCAATAGGCGCCGTAGCATTGTTAATGTGATGCGATATCGCAATCAGCGTTTGTTCAAGCGTTTTGATACGTTCAAGTTCCTTTTCTTTCAGAATCAGTTCCCCGCGCAATTTCTTTAGTTTAAGCATGGATGCTATACGAACGCGTAATTCAACAAGGTTGTACGGTTTTGTAAGATAATCATCTGCGCCTTTTTCAAGGCCGACAATTTTGTCGCCCGGATCATTCTTGGCTGTGACAAGGACAATCGGCGTCATTTTGAGTAACGGCTCGCTGCGAACCATTTCACAAAATTTAAACCCGTCTATTTTCGGCATCATCACATCGCTCAAAACAAGGTCGTGATGTGATTTTTTCAGTTTGTCGAAGCCTTCCTGACCGTCGCCTGCAATGTCGATGTCGTACCCTTCTTTGGAAAAGAACATGTTCAGGATAGAAACGGTATCCTGATCGTCTTCGATGATCAGGATTTTTGTAGGCACATGGTGAGCGGGCTTTTTAGACTTAGCGTATTCCTTGGTATCACGAGCCGCTTTTGTTTTTTTTGAGATAGTTTTTGGCTTATTTGGCATGAATTGTGAATTTACAGAGAGGAACGGTTGATTCTAAGATTGACTTTTAGTGATAAATATTATACTATTGAACAGAATTTTTTTCATATCATGACGGAAAACGTCAACCTACAGAGGATTTTTAGGTAGGCGATAATATACATTTTCCAAACCATTATCAAGTTTTTTTTGGGCGTTTCCGCAGTATCCATCATGAGAAAGAGCCAATGAAGATTGACAAAACACTGATTACGCTTGTTATTTTCGTTCTGTTATCATCCTGCAATATTAAGATGCCGGTTGTAGGGAAACTCCCTCCCCGCGAAACGATCATCAAATACTGTTGGCAAACGTTTGAATTCGGACTGAAAGATAAAAACGAATTTATCCGAACAAATACCATTCGTACTTTGGGGCGCATTGGAAATCGGACGGCGATCGATGCGCTGGGTTCTTTCGATTATGGCTGGAAACCGGTCGCCGTCAAGACGTGCGCGCTAACTTTAGCGCAAATCCACGACAGTGCAGCTTTTTACAGCCTGCGACATTTTGCTGATTCAAAGGATTTTATGATAAGGGAATACGTCGTTGTCGGAATTGCGCGGATGTCCGATCTATTTCCCGATACGTTGGTTGCGCGCTATCTGAATAAAATGATGTATAGCGTGGACAGTATTGCAGTTGACACTCTATTGTATGATTCGGCTGAAATTTCACAGGATAAATTCGAACTTCGGGCAAAGATCGGGATGGCTTTGCTTAAAGTCGGCGACAGGTCCGGTCAAACGTATACGAAATCTCTGGCAAAAAACCGTTCCCTTCAGTTCCGGATTTCAATTGCGAAAGTTATTGGAGAAATTAATCCGCCCAATTCGTTAGATTTGCTGTTACCGTTTTTGAAAGATTCATCCTCCTATGTTCGCTCCAAAGCTCTGGAATCGTTGATTAAGATTAAGCCAAACGACATCGAATCGCGGCTGCGACACATTTTAGCGAGTGACAAGGCTGAAGATATGCAGGTCAATGCGGCGATCGGATTGATGAAATACGATGAATTGACATCCGTAAACCTGTTATTAAAGTTGCTGGATAGCGGGGACGAGGATGTGCTAAGCCGGATCATTCTCGCTCTGGGGGAAGTTAAGTCTAAACCGGCGCGGGACAAAGTTATCCCGCTCTTGAGGAGTCTGACCACGCAACCTTCGGACTGGGTGAGAATATCCTCCGTCGCGTCGCTTGGGAACTTAAAGGATTATGAATCGATAGATATTATTGAATCGGCATTGAATGATCCGTCGCAGGAAGTTCGGGAAATTTCGGTTGGCGTTTTATCGAGGCTGAAAGGAAAACTAATGCTGGAAGATCTTAAGAAACTTATCAATGACGATACTTATTCGATGCGTTCGGTTGCGATATCCGGCCTGGGCAGTATTGAAGACGAAACCTTGCAGAATGAAGTGATCCTGCCTCTGCTGCTCGACAGGCTTAAAAATGATGGCGAGCTGATAGTGAGAGTACGTGCCGCATTTACGATTCTAGACATTTTGTCCGGCGGAAAATACACTAAACAAAACGATACGAAAACAGATTAATATTTAGGAGTAGTTATATGAAAAAATGGGTAGCCATTGGGCTTTTAGCGGTATTCTTTTTTTATGTCGCAACGAATGCGACCGGGTTTTATACTGAATTACTATGGTTCAGATCACTCGGTTATGAAAATCCATTCTGGACGATGTATACATCGGAGTATCTGCTAGGATTCGTATATTTTGCGGTTTTTTGGATCATCATAGGCTCGAACATACTGATCGCTTCTCGGGTAAAATCGGTAGTGGTAAAGCCCGGCGGGGAGGTGTTTCAGCAGCAGCTTCAGTTTTTTGCAAAACCTGCAAAGCTCATATTTTTCGGATTGCTTTTGTTTGTCAGTTATATCATGGCAGCAGCGCCGGCGACGAAATGGATGCGTGTGCTGCAGTATTTTAACAGTGAGTCCTTTGGCGAACTGGATTCGGTTTTTCAAAAGGACATCGGCTTCTATGTTTATGAATTGCCGTTCTATCAGAGTATTATCAATTGGCTATTTGGCGTCCTGGTTGTAACGATCATTGCGACGGCCGCCGTTCATGTATACAAACGCGCCGTTAATTTTACGCCGCAGGGTGTCAGTCTTGGCCAATTTACGCGTCGGCATATCATGGTGCTGATCGGACTGATCTTATTTCTTTACGCGTTTGATTATCATTACAGCCAGTACGATATCTTATATAAGGATAACGGCATTGTGGTCGGCGCGGGGTACACCGATGTAAACGCCGCGCTTACGGGGTACATGCTCATGCAGGTGATTGCTTTGGTCGGCGCGTGCGGTGCGTTTATCAGCGCATTTAAAGGAACTTGGCGGTGGCTTATCGGAAGCGTCATACTGCAATTCGGCGCCGCATTCCTGCTTCTGAATATTTATCCGTCGTTGATACAGCGATTTGTCGTGAAGCCCAATGAATTGGAAAAAGAAAAACCGTATATCGAAGAAAATATCAAACAGACACGCCGCGCGTACGAACTGGACAAAATTACCGAAAAAGATTTCAAGTATGACCTTGCGCTGACGTCGTCGGATATTAAAGCAAACAATGCAACAATCAAAAACGTCACGCTTTGGGATTACCGGCCGTTGCGGGATTCCTATTCGCAGTTACAGGAAATTCGTCCCTATTATAATTTTTATGACGTGGACATTGACCGTTATTTTGTCAATGGCGAATACCGGCAGGTCATGTTGTCTGCGCGCGAACTCAATCTCCAGAAGATCGGAAGCGATAACTGGATCAATAAAACATTCATCTATACCCACGGACACGGCATCGTTATGAGCCCGGTGAATGTGGTGACGACCGAAGGCCAACCGGAATTCTTTATCAAAAATATTCCACCCGAAAAATCTGTGGATATTACGTTAGATCGGCCTGAAATCTATTTCGGAGAACTCCAGGGCATTGACGATTATATCGTTGTTAAAACAAGCAAAGAGGAATTTGATTTCCCGCTCGGAGAAAAAAATCAGCACACGTTCTATAAAGAAGATGCGGGGGTAGGTATCGGCAGTTTTGCACGTAAGGCCATGTTTGCAATTCGGTTCGGTAAATTCAATTTTCTGCTGAACGATTACATTCAGCCGGAAAGCAAAATCATTTATTACAGGAATATCAACGATCGCATTAAAAAATTAATTCCTTATATCAAGCTGGATAAAGATCCTTATATGGTCGCAGAAAACGGACGGCTATATTGGATCTACGATGGATTTACTACCACGAATCAGTATCCGTATGCCAAGATGTCGTACGAAAAAAGTTCGTCTCCATTTGGCGCAGGCATAACATATAATTATATTCGAAATTCCGTCAAAGTTGTGATCGACGCATACAACGGTTCCACTCAAATTTATAGTTTTAATTCTGAAACCGATCCGCTGATTAGGGTGTATGCTAAGATCTTCCCCGGAGTTTTTAAACCGATTCAGGATATGCCGGAGTATTTGAGGAAACATCTGCGTTATCCACAGGATCTTTTCGATATTCAGGCAAAATTATTCACGTTCTATCATGTTGATGACGCCAATGTGTTTTTCAACCGGGAAGATGAGTGGAATATCGCGACGGAAAAATACGGCGACGATGTGAAACGTATGGAGAGTTATTATGTCATCATGAGGCTTCCGGGTGAATCGAAAGAAGAATTTTTGCTCATGGTTCCGTTCACGCCAAACACCAAACCGAATATGATCGCGTGGTTTTGCGCCCGGAGCGATGGAGATAATTATGGAAAACTGTTAGTATATAAATTTCCGAAGAGTGAATTGGTCTATGGGCCATTGCAGGTAGAGAGCCGGATCGACCAGACGCCGGAAATTTCTGAAAAACTAACCTTATGGAATCAACAGGGATCCAGTGTGACCCGGGGCAATCTCCTCGTCATACCGATCAACAATTCCGTCTTGTATGTGGAGCCTTTGTATCTTCAGTCGCAGCAAAGCAAAATGCCGGAACTGAAAAAAGTCATAGTTGCATTTGACAATTACATCTTTATGGAAGACAATCTGGAGAACGGCCTAGAAAAAATCTTCGGAGGAAATTTTGCCGCATTCAACAGAGACAAGCAGTCTGCCGAGTCTGCAGAGGCAGCTTCATCGGTGACGGACAAGAATGTGGCTGCCATTTCTTCGGAAACGGCAAAAGCAATTAGGGATTTGTCGCGTTCCGCAATGGACAATTATAACAACGCTCAGGATGCACTGAAAAAAGGGAACTGGACAAAATACGGCGAAAGCTTAGAGCGTCTCAAAAAAGATCTTGAAAAACTTTCCGAACGAAGTAAAGGTATCAAATAATAAATAGATGAAGCGAGTCGGACACCAAGGCGGCAATTTTTGCTTCTCATGATTGGATACGAGTTTAATTGTTGACGGGTTTCAGAAAGCAGCACTTATGAGCGACGCTAGTCTGCATCAATCCATTGATGTTTTTACGAAGAGAACCGGATTGATTGTAAGCCAGAATCATGGCGATGCGCAGGAAATGGAATTTAATTTATCTACGCTTTTGGGCATCAATATTCTTTTATGCCAATCGATACCCGATGCGCAGTTGATCTTAAAGGCGGAGCCTATTGACATCGTTATTCTCGATACTAAGATGGATCATCCAAATCCGTTTGTCATTTGTAAATTTATCAAGTCCGATGAAGCCTTGTGGAATATTCCTGTCGTCGCGCTGTTATCGGAAAACGCATTGAATAACCGCAGTCATGCGCTTAATTACGGAGCGGACGATTTTATCATGCGGCCGTTTGATTATTCTGAAGTGTATAGCAGAACCCGGGCGCAGCTTCGCTTGAGGGAATTGTATCTGCAGCTGCTGAAAGATGAACGGCTGAAAGTATTATTTGAGATGGCCGGCGCAGCGGCTCACGAATTGGCTCAGCCCGTAACGGGCGCCATGGCTTTAATTCAGGTCATTTTGGCTAAACGCGAAAAAGAAATAACAGATGTCGATACTGAAATGAAAATGTTATATGAGTGCCTTCAGCGCGCTACAGACGTTATACACAAGATTCAGCGGATCAGGAAATATGAAACGACAGCGTACGCGGGTTCAAGTCAAATCATTGATATTAACAAAGCCTCCGATTCAAACCGATAAGCATGACTCTTCCAGATCTTACTCATAGACAAATTGCGACGGCATTTGCAAATGGCTTTGACCATATTTTGGATTATGACGCTTTATCCAAAATTTGTGAGTCTGCGCGCGTGAAGGGCGCCGACTTTTCAGAGGTATACATTGAACGGCGTCTGTCGACATGGATTACCTTGGTAGAGGACAAGATCAATGTAGTTCGGGCCGGCATTAAAGCAGGCGCCGGAGTCCGTGTGATTCGCGGCACACACGTTGGCTATGCTTATTGTGAGGATCTCCGCCCGGAGAGTATCGAAATCGCCGCAAAAACGGCAGCGTATATCACTCATGAAGGCAGTCCGGAATCTTTCTCAAACCCGGTTAATGTAACTCCACCACGAACGGATCAGTCAGTTACGTTCTACCGGCTCGAATCCGATGGTAAGAAAAAGACTGACTTGTTGCGCCGGGCCAACTCAGCCGCGCGCGACGAAGACAACCGCGTAAAGGAAGTAAGTTGCACCTACTATGACGAAGAAAAGGAGATTCGTATTGTTAATTCCGACGGGTTGCAATGCGATGACCAACGCTCGCTTTACGGGTTTCATGTGTTTGTTCTGACGGGCGATGGAGGCAAAAATAATTTCGGATACGCAACCGGCGGAGGCCGATATCCTTTTACCTATTTTGAAAAGAGAACTCCGGAGATGATCGCGCGTGACGCGTCCCGGCAGGCGCTGCGCAAACTAAGATCGTGTGAATGTCCGGCGGGACAATTCCCGGTTGTTATCAATAAAGGCTGGGGCGGCGTGCTGATCCATGAAGCCGTCGGCCACGGACTTGAAAGTGATTTTAACCGGCGAGGTTCATCTGTCTACACGGGAAAAATCGGCCAAAAAGTTGCTTCAGAATATGTAACGATCATCGATGACGGTACCATACTCAACGGGCGCGGATCATCGAATTCCGACGATGAAGGAACGATCACAAAAAAAAATATCCTGATAGACAATGGAATTTTAAAAAATTATTTGTATGATAACTACAATGCGCGTTTGATGAATGCGGTGCCGACAGGCAACGGCAGAAGGGAGAGTTTTGCGCAACTTCCGATGCCGCGCATGACCAATACTTATATCGCGCGTGGAAAAGATAATCCGGAAGATTTGATTCGCTCCGTCAAATGGGGCCTGTATGCTCAAACTCTTGGCGGCGGTCAGGTTGACATTGCCAGCGGCAATTTCGTATTTGAAGTTCAGGAAGGATACTGGATCGAAAACGGTAAGATCACGTATCCGGTGCTCGGCGCAAATTTGATAGGCAATGGGCCGGACATTCTCAATAAGATCGATGCAATAGGAAATGATTTAGAAATAGAAACCGGCGCCGGCGCCTGCAGTAAAGAGGGTCAAAATATTCCCGTTGGGGTCGGACAGCCGACTATAAAGATAGGTGAAATGACCATCGGCGGAACTGGTTTAAGGAGGCTATAACGATTTTCATAATCACGAAAGCACATGCAAGCACAAAAAGCGCTTCCCCTTAGCAGTTGGCACATAGCCTTCCCGAACGACGCGAATCCTCACGGCACCATGTTTGGCGGGAAAGTGATGGCGATCCTGGATATTCAAGCGGGAATCGTTGCATCCCATTATTGCCACAAGATCGTTGTTACCGCGTCAACGGAGGCGGTAGATTTCAGAAACCCGGTGAAGGTCGGGGATCGTTTGGAGACAATTGCGCGCGTGGTGTATGTCGGCAATACCTCGTTGGTGATCAAGATTGACGCTTATTCGGAGAACCCTTTATCGGGTAAGCGTAAGCATTGTACGACGGCCTTTTTCAATATGGTCGCTCTGGACGAAGACGGTTCGCCGACGCCAATTCCGCCGTTGATCGTCGAAACAGAGGAGGAAAAAAGGGACTTTGAATTGGCTCAGTTGATCAAACATAATGCGCTCGAGCGAAAGAAAAAAGTTCATCAAGCAATGAAAGACGAATAATAAAGTTAAGTTAATTTACCATTTGAGGATTCATGATACCGACTCTTTTTGAAATTCCGATTTTCGGCGGCATACCGATTCACAGCTTTGGCCTGATGCTGGCATTGTCATTTCTTACGACAAGTTTTGTGCTTAAGAAATTATTTAAGCGGGCAAATTATCCGGTGGATTTGGCCGATCAGGTTATATTGGTCGCGGCCATTGCCGGGTTGGCCGGATCAAAGTTCTATTACCTTCTCTTTGAAGCATTTGACCGATTTATGAAGCATCCGATAGACATGCTTTTTTCCGGCGCAGGTCTGACATGGTACGGCGGGTTTGTTCTTGCTATGATAAGCATCATCTGGCTGATCAGAAAAAATAAGTTGCCGATACTGAAATCGATTGACATGATATCGGTACCGTTGCCGTTAGGATATGGCATCGGGCGTATCGGTTGCCATCTGGCGGGCGACGGAGATTACGGTAAGCCCTGGGACGGCGTTTTTGCAACGGATTATTCCAGAGGCATCGTACCGCCATCGCAGGCTTTTTACGGAACGGAGATTGCAAAAGATTATCCTAACGGAATTGTACCGGACCACACGTTGTGCCATCCAACACCAATGTATGAAACCGTATTCTCCGTTATTATTTTTGCTATACTATGGTATACCACGAAGAAAAAACTGCCAACCGGGTTTCAGATTTCACTTTATTTTATGCTTGGCGGGCTTCAGCGTTTCCTGATCGAATTTCTCCGCATAAATCCGAAAGTTGCTTTCGATCTCAGCGGCGCACAGCTGATCAGCCTGGTTTTGATAATGTTTGGGGGAATCTGGATGTTTTGGGCTTTCAAAATACAACCTAAAGCGGAATTGAATAAGATATCAGCTAAAATTAAATAATTGTGAACGGATTTACGAAAATACTGACGGCAACATTTTGTGTTTTGTTCATGAACCGGGCAGGTATCACAAATGAACCAGTCGGTAGCGAACAAACGAGCAGGTTTACAATTGCCCGAATCAAATACGGCGGAGGAGGAGATTGGTACGGTAACAAGACGGCGTTGAACAATCTATTACGATATCTGAAAGAGCAAACCAATATTGTTACCGGCAACAGCGAAACTTTTGTTGAACTGTCGGACATCAAGTTATTCGATTATTCTTTTCTGTATATGGCGGGACATGGAAATGTCAAATTTTCAGATGCCGATGTGAAAAATTTACGAACGCATCTGACTCATGGCGGATTCCTTTGGTGCGATGACGACTACGGAATAGATAAGTTTTTTAGACGCGAAATGAAGAAAGTTTTTCCTGAACTTGAATTTGTTCCAATACCTTTCTCTCATCCTTTATATCATATTTATTATAATTTTCCGAACGGACTTCCCAAGATTCATGAACACGATGGCGGCGCACCCGAAGCATTTGGTTTGTTCTGGAAGGGACGTTTGGTTTGCTTCTATTCCAAAAACACCGATATCAGCGACGGGCTGGAAGGGCCGGACGTTTTTCCCGAGGATGGAATAGAAAAACATCAACAGGCGCTTAAAATAGCGACGAATATTGTAGTGTATGCTTTAACTTACTAATCTATTTCAAGGAAAAATTATGAAATCGACAGTACTTGACAGAGTATTTGACGGTGTGATATTATGTTTGATGTTAGTTGCTCTGTACTTTGTTTTTATCTGGGTTCCGAACGAAAAAACAATGGGAATCATTCAACGAATATTCTATTTTCACGTGCCGGCTGCGTGGGTTGCGTTCCTGGCTTTCGGAATTGTATTTGCTGCGAGTATAGCATACTTGGTCAGCCGTAATGACCATTGGGATCTCATTGCGGCGATAAGCGCTGAGTTGGGGCTTGTTTTTTGTTCCATCATGTTGATCACAGGTCCGATATGGGCCAAGCCGGTTTGGGGGATTTGGTGGACATGGGATCCGCGACTGACGCTGGCGCTTGTACTGTGGCTGATTTACGTTGCATACGTAATGTTGAGGATCTACATTGACGACGAAGGCAAACGCGCCCGACTATCGGCCGTCGTGGGTATCATTGGTTTTCTTGACGTGCCGTTGGTATACATGTCGATCCGTTGGTGGCGTACTCAGCATCCTGCGGCCGTGATGGGCGGCGGAGAAAAGTCGGGTCTTGCGCCCGAAATGATGCTGACCTTTGTTATTTGCTTAGTAACTTTTACTGCGCTGTTCTTTTATTTGCTTCAGAAGCGGTATGGCATTGAAAAAGCCGAGCAGGAGATCAATGAACTTTATAAAAAAATCGGAGATCGTGATTGACCGCTCAGTTTTTCTTTTCTTGACTCTCGTTTCAGTCCGTGCGTATATTATTTTGTTATAACTTTTTACATACGATTATAGGATTTTTCATGTTACGATTCGTCATATTAATAATTTTTATAGGCTTTTCTTCATCATACGCAGGTGAAAGCGGATATCAATTTTTACGTGTAGGCGTTCCGGCCAAGGCGACGGGGCTGGGTGACACATATGTGTCTCAATTTGGCGATGTGAATACCTTCATGTATAATCCTGCCGGTCTATCTAAACTTTCCCATAGGCAATTTTCCGCCGGCTATATGAACCATATCCTTGACATTGGATCCGGTTATGCAGCCTACGCGCAGCCGTATAAAGATATCGGCGTATTCGGAGCAGGGCTTGTCTATTTCGGTTATGGGGACTTTCAAGGTTATGATGCCTCGGGTTATGAGACCAGCAGTTTTTCTTCCAGCGATTATGCTCTTAGTTTGTTCTATGCGCGTCAGCTGAAAGAAAATGTTCATTTCGGCGCGACGGTAAAGATCATTCGATCTGCTATTGAAAACTATTCATCCGGAGCGGTCGCTGTGGATCTCGGAGCCATTTATGTTTTGCAGCAATACGATATGCAGCTCGGCGCAAGTCTTTTGAATGCCGGATTCGCGACTCATGCATTTCTTGACCACAAAGAAAAGCTCCCTCTTAGTTTGCAATTGGGCGTTTCGAGGAAATGGAATTTCACCACATTCGGCTTGAATCTGTCAGACTTAAACTTGCCGGGTAACAGGCTGAAAAGATTTGCCGTCAGCGCCGAAGCCGATCCCTGGGAGAAAATAAGCATGCGCATCGGTTATAATCTGCAACGCAAAAGCGAGCTGGATCTGAAAGGATCCGGTTTTCTTAACGGCGCAGCAGGCCTGTCCGCCGGCTTAGGCTTCAAACACCAGAACTACGTATTTGATTATTCATTCTCTTCATGGGGCATCGGCGCTGTTAACCGATTTTCTTTGACTGTAAATTTATAGGATTCGTACTATGGATATGTTTAACGATCCGGATTTTGTTTGGACGGGTTTTAATCTGGCCGTTCTTCTCTACGTTCTTTACGATATCTACCAGGAGTTATCGACTATTTTTACCTACGTAGCCCGAACCGGACAAAAAGATGGATTTTTTATTACGTTTGTAAACCGTTTATCATCCAGAGTTTATTTTATTCTGATGCTCATCAGCGCTAGCCTTCTCTTTGTCGTAAATAACGCCGAAATGCTCGAAGCGGTCATGTTAATTGCGCCGGTTGCGCTGCTGATCGGTTTTTTTGTAAACACACTTATATGCAAAATGTGTTTTATTAACGACATCGGGCTGGGAACGGTTTCGCCAAATTATGAAATGGAAATCCAATGGAATGAGATTAAGGCGTACACATGGAAACAAAATGTATTATGTTTAATTCTCAATCGAAAGTGGTTTACTCGAAAAAAAATTAAGTTCAGCGATTCGTCGGCAATTACAGTTATCAATGACCGTCTCCAAAACCTCACCCATCAGGGCACTCATGTTCCTTCAGACTCTATGGACATAAAAGCTATTTAAGTAATAATAAAGCTACCGACTTATTTGCACGGAGAAAAATTATGGCGAACTCTATTCGGCAATATCACAAAAAACTATGGATTACGGCAATTGTGTTGTTTTCAGCATTGCTTGGATACATGTTATCTCAAAGCTTCAGTTTCCAGAATATCGAGCATGCCGGAATTGATTTACTCTTTACGACGCGACCCAAGCCGGCTGAAGTACCGGAGACCATCGTTGTTATGATCGATGAGAAATCGTATGCGGAGGAATTCGGTTATTATGATCCATTGCCTCGCCGTTACATTGCGCGGCTCATAGACACACTTGCCGCCAAAGGCGCAAAAACGATCGCTCTCGATATTGCTTTTTATGATAAACTGGATATGCTTGACCCTAATGGGGACTCGATACTGGTCAAGTCTATGAAACGCGCCGGCAATGTTATTGCCGTATCGATCTGGTATCCGCAGGAGGACGGCACTTTGAAAAATCAGATGCCGCATCCGTTTTTTATGTCCGGATTAAAGGGAGTAGGTTACGCGAATCTCCAGATTTACGGATCCGGTGTGCTGTCCAGTGTGCGCGCAGTTCGTCCCATCCAAAAAATGGGAGATGGGGAAATCATTTTATCTTTTTCTGCGCTCGCATATTGCGAGATCATGGATCTTCAAAAAGAGAAATTTGTCGAAGCAGTTGAAAATAGAAAATGGGATATTGTTCCGCCAATACCGCTTGACGGACAGGGCAATATGATTATCAATTATGTGGGGCCGCCGGCGACGTGGATCAAACAGCCGAACGGAGAATGGACGCAGAATAAAGAAGGAACAATTAACACTTATCGAAGCAGCAAGATAACCGGCGAAGAATCTAGCCAGTGGCCGGAGGATTTTTTGAAAGACAAGCTCGTGATTGTTGGAAACGGGTCGGAATTTGCAGTCGATCGGTTCATAACTCCATTTTACAACAATGCACAAAACAACTGGATGTACGGAGCCGAAGTTCACGCAAACGCCTTTCTTACTTTGCTTAACAAGCGTTTCCTTGAAAAAAGTTCACCGACGGTGACTTTCGCAATTGCATTATTATTCTGTTTTTTAATGGTGTGGGCTACTGTTCGATTTGGTTTTATGGGTGAAATTGGCGTTGCATGGGTGTTGCTCATATTTACTTGGGGATTGAGCTATTATCTTTTTGCCGAAAAGGGGATTTGGTTCCCTGCCTGGAGCATAACCATCGCCGTTATTTTTGCATATTTTTCCACATCGATATACCAGGCCTTTACCGAAGAGAAAAATAAGAAACAAATTAAGAGTATGTTCTCGCGATATGCACCACCGGCCTATGTGGATGCGCTTGTCAAAGATCCTTCTAAACTGGAGCTCGGCGGCGAGGAAAAAGAGATCAGTATTCTTTTTTCAGACATTGAAGGTTTTACGACTATCTCTGAGTCATTATCACCAAGAAAATTGATCGAAATGCTGAATGATTATCTCAATACCATGACGCATCTGATTTTCAATCAGGGCGGCAGTCTGGACAAATATATCGGTGACGCTATTGTGGCCGTTTTTGGTGCGCCTTTACCTCAAAATGAACACGCACTGCACGCCTGCTATGCAGCTCTGGATATGCAGAAAGCGCTGATTGAATTTCGTAAGAGAACCATGGAAATGGGATTGCCGGCTGTACGGAGCCGTGTCGGTATTAATACCGGTAATGTCGTTTTCGGAAACATCGGTTCTGATATCCGTTACGATTATACCGGTATCGGGGATCATATGAATTTGGCTTCACGTCTGGAAGGGGCAAATAAAGAATACGGAACGTACATCATGATCAGTGAATTCACATATCATCAGGTGCGTGAACGCGTGATTGTCCGTGATCTGGACTTGATCGTTGTCAAGGGAAAGAGTAAGCCTGTAAAAGTTTTTGAACTGATAGGAAGAGCAAATGAACCGTTGCCTGAAGCGGCTCGTAAGCTTGTTGAGTTTTACCAGGAAGGAATCATGTTGTACCGTCAGCAGAATTGGAATGAAGCGGTCAGAAAATTTGAACAGGCGCTCACGTATTCACATACGGACGAACCGTCAAAGTTGTATATAACAAGGTGCAAGGAACTGATTTCTAATCCTCCGGGCGCCGACTGGGATGGGTCTTACCATATGACGAGTAAATAAAAGCTTGTAATTGCCTGCATCTTTGAATAATTTTATTTAACTAATACGATTTACTTTGGGTTACTCGCCGGAATACATAACATCTAAAATTTGTAAATCTGTTACTGATACACATAACGTAAGGAGAGGTGAGTTATGAATAATCCGTTAATTAAGACCATCGGCAAGTTGGTATTGCTTTCCGTTTTCTCATTTTCGATTGCCGCCGCTCAAGATGTGGCGTTCTTTTCGAAAGTGAAGGGAAGCGTCAAAATTACCGACGCTAACGGTAAGGAAAAGAAAGCGACTTCCAGCACAAAATTAGCTGACGGCGATAAGGTTTCAACCGGCGCCGACGGCAGCGCTACCATTATGTACTACTCCGGTAAGGAAGTTGTTTTAGCAGCTAAGAAGTATCATACGGTCAAGAAAAAACAGGAAGAAAGTTCCTTCTTATCTGGTCTATATAGCACGTTATCAGGACTTGTTTGGGGACAAGCTTCCGACGCTTCAATGGCAGGAGCTACTCGAGCATGGGCCGGCGATGCCAACCGCATGATCACGGCAACATACCCATCCGAGACTAAGATATTGGAGTCCGAACCTGTTTTCAAATGGGCTGACCATCGCAAAGTTGCAGGCAAGAATTTTGTTGTTACGATCAAGAGTGAGATCAGCGATTTTAAATATGAAATCAATGTGTCCGGTGTTAACGAAGTTGCTTATCCGAAGGTAGCGCCGAAACTGAAAGTAGAAGAAAAATATATTTGGACGGTCAAAGATGCCGCAGGCGCTGATGTATCTCCCGCCGTTAAGTTTTCATTGCTTGATCCGGGTGAATCTGAGAACATGAATGATGATTTGAAAGAAGTTCAGAAAGTCTGCAATAACGATATTACGAATCCGCAATGGTATCTATTGACGGCTGCGTTATATCGCGATTACGGCTTGATGCGTCAGGCCGAAACGGCCATCCAAAGCCTCATTCAATTAAAGCCGGACATGGCTCAGGCGCGTATCATGCTCGCCACGTTATATAAGGAAACGGGACGGTTGGAAGAGGCTAAACTGGAAGAAGAAGCTGCGCGTAAATTAAGCGAAGGCGGAGCGAAGTAGATCTGCTCAAAATAACTCATTTAAAAAGCGATGATGTAAATATCATCGCTTTTTTATTTTATATCGTTCAAAATAAATTGAGCAATTTCATCAGTAACTGAGTCAGGGCGACGGCGGGTATGAACGTCAGAAAATTCCGTCAATTGTTTTATCATATTTGCTCTATATTCACTATCGGTCAGTATACCGTTCATCTCAACAGCGATGGAAGAGGGATTGGCCTGATACTGAACAAACTCTTTAACAATTACTTTAGCGGATAAAATATTAATAAGAGAAATATGGTGAATTCGCAGAAGAAATTTGGCAATAAGCCAGGTCAGCAAAGAAGTTTTATAAATGACAATAAATGGTTTCCCGAAGAGAGCGATTTCGAGATTAACCGTTCCCGACTTAGCGAGAATAACATCGGAGCGCTCCATGATCTCATATGAATGAGGTATAAGGCTAATAGAAAATCTTGCGGGCATACCCGTCCGGTGAATGATGTCAGAGTAAATATCTTCAGCAATCCATCCGCACCGGCTTATTAGAACGGAGATGCTTTTCCTGTTTGTGTTCCATGTTTTATCAAATTCGAGGATCGCATTGAGCATAATCGGCAAGATATTTGCAATTTCTTGCAGCCGGCTTCCTGGAAACAATCCGGCAGTGGTATTGCTTGCTTGATTTTCACTTATGTTTTGACAATATTGATCTCGTAAAACAATATCGTTGATGGGGTGTCCGGCATAAAAACTTTTGATTCCGTGCTGCGTATACAAGTCGTGTTCGAAGGAAAATAGAGGAAAAACGCCATCACATAGTTGTCTGATTTTACTGATTCTCCTTTTTCTCCAGAGCCACACTTGCGGAGGAACGAAATAGTAAATTCTGGGAGAAGTTAGTCCAAGACGTTTTTTTCGCTGAAAGATCTTCTTGGCAACACTGAGATTAAAATCAGGAAAATCGATTAGAATAAGGAGCGATGCGCCGGAATCGAAAATGTGATCGACGAGGCGCTTTCGAAGCAATAAAAGCCGTGGGATGTGAAGGAGGACTTCACTGACACCCATGATGGAAAGTTCGGAGATAGTGCAGTCAAGCGAAACTCCGGCTTTCCGCATAGCTTCGCCGCCAACGCCGCTTAAACGGGCTTGCGGGGAGAGTTTTAGAATTGATTTTGCGAGCAGCCCGCCGTACAAGTCGCCGGAGGATTCTCCTGCAAGTAGTATGATGGACAGTTCTGAAATTTTATTCATATATAAGGGTTATAATAGCATATTCTATTTAAAGTTAATCGGATAAAAAATCAACTATGATTGAAAAGGAAATTGAAAATATCTTAAAAGAGTTTGCAGCGGTTGAATACGTCGTTAGCGACTCCAACGCGTTTTTTGCAAAATTTGAGATTATGCGTCTTAATCAGGATATGATGAATCATATTCAGAGCAAGCTGGCGCCGTTGGGTTATAAAGCCGTCATATCGAATTTATCGACGAAGACGGAAAATGGCTCCCATGCCGACATTGTTATCCTGAAGATATTCTCAGCAAATAATGGATACCATGATAGTGTACGTCCTTATCAATTTTTGCCCGAGACAAAAAGCCGATGGACGTGGCTCAACCACCCGTCCGTTAATCTTGTGCTTTTTGTATTTACTTTTATTGTTGTTTTTATTACGGGCGCGGCGACTATCATCAACAGAGAGATCACGGATGAGTGGAGCTGGATTACGGGATTTCAATTTTCATTTGCATTGCTTGGAATTCTCAGCGCGCACGAATTCGGCCATTATTTCGCGGCCAAGTATCATAAACTGAATGTCACACTTCCGTATTTTCTGCCAGGGATTCTGATTCCTCCTTACTTATTCACAGGTTTTGGCGGAACGACGCTGATGCCGGGTACATTCGGCGCATTCATTCGCATAAAATCTCCGATTCTGAATAAAAAGCAACTGATGGACGTAGGCGTTGCAGGCCCTATTGCGGGTTTTGTAGTTTGCCTGATTGTCCTGATTTACGGCTTCACTACCGTGCCTGATAGATCATATGCGTATCAATTCTACGATCCGCAGAGCATATATACCGGGGAACCATTCTGGCATTTCGGGAATTCTTTATTATTCAGTTTTCTTGGAAATACGCTTGCCGGCAATAGAATGCCGGAAATGTATGACATCATTCACTACCCGTTTATTTTTGCCGGATGGTTTGGTCTGCTTGTAACTGCGCTGAATTTACTGCCTATAGGACAACTAGACGGTGGACACATAACGTATTCGCTTCTCGGCAAACGACAGAAATATGTAGGTTATTTTGCATTTGTCGCAATTCTCGTTATGGGATTATTGAATAATAATAACAACTGGCTGATCTGGGCTATTCTCATACTTGTTTTGATCAAGATCAAACACCCGCCGGTCATGAATGACCATGAAGGATTGGACAGAACACGGCAGATCATTGGAATTGTTTCAATTATCATATTTATCCTTTGTTTTATACCCGATCCGATATATCTTAAAGGGTATACGAGATAACGTCATTCTAGCCTAGAAGGTAATTGTCCATGCGTTATTACACGCGAAATCAATCATCGTATCAGTTTATTGGCGGCGATTATCCTGCGGTAAAAATGCTGCTGATACTCAATTTTATCGCTTATTTACTCCAATGGTTACTTTCAATCACGGGCGGGGAGAACTTTGTATATAATTATCTTGCCCTCTCTCCAAGGATATGGGAAGGACAGATCTGGCAGCTGGTGACCTATATGTTTCTGCATGCCGATGTCTGGCACATGTTGTTTAACATGCTGGCGCTGTGGCTTTTTGGAAAAGAGCTTGAAATGACTTGGGGATCCAATGAGTTTCTCAAGTATTATTTCATTTGCGGAATAGGCGCCGGTCTGACCTTTTTGTTATTTTCCAAAGGCGTGGTCATTGGCGCATCCGGGGCTGTCTTTGGCTTACTCCTTGCTTTTGGAATGACGTTTCCTGATCAGATCATTCTCATGAGCCTTATTTTTCCGATCAAGGCAAAATACATGGTCATTATTTACGGCGTCATTACTTTCATGAATATTGCAAATCCTTCCGGCGATGGAGTTGCACACTTTGCTCATCTCGGCGGTATGGTATTCGGACTTATATATCTAAAAAAAGAGTGGTTCGTTTTTAAGGCGAACCGCACAAAGATGGAAATTAAACCTAGACGAAGTGAGAGCAAGGAATTAAGGCCGTTGCCTCCGCGAGAGGATCGCAGTGAGGCAATGAGAAGCAAAGTGGATAGTATTTTGGATAAGATCAACGAAGTTGGATATGATCATCTGACAAAAGAAGAAAAAGAGATTCTGCTCGAAGCAAGCCAACACTTGTCCAATTCAGACCGGCCCAATATTAAACACTAGAATTTTCCATAAAACCTATTTATGACATTTCATCAACGTACGGAAAAAGCGCTTGCACACAGTTCCGTCTGCGTGGGCCTCGATCCTGACCTTAATCTTATTCCAGCAATTCTCAAATCTGAATCAAATCCGGTTCTAGCATTCAATCGCGCATTAATAGACGCGACTGTCGATGTCGTCGGGGCCTATAAGCCCAATTTCGCGTTCTACGAGGTAATGGGCATTGAAGGATGGCTAACTCTCACTGATACTGTGAAACACATCCGTTCGCGTTCAGATAAGGTAATAATCATTGCAGATGCAAAGCGCGGGGACATCGGAAATACCTCATCTAAATATGCTCAAGCTATCCTGCAGGAAATGGATTTTGATTGCATTACGATCAATCCATATATGGGGCGTGATTCGGTGGAGCCGTTTATTCAAGACGAAAATAAAGGCGCTTTTGTCCTCTGCCTGACTTCAAATAAAGGTTCTGAAGATTTTCAGCGTTTGGATGTGAACGGCAGGAAGAACTATGTGTCGGTCGCGCAGAATGTTCTTTCATGGAATACGCTGAATAATTGCGGGTTGGTGGTGGGTGCGACCCATCCTGAGGAAATGCAGAATATCCGGAGTATATCGGGAAAGATGCCGTTCCTTGTTCCAGGCATCGGTGTTCAGGGCGGGGATCTGGAAGCGGTGGTAAAATCGAATTGGGACGGGAGGAAGGTTAACGCGTTCATCAATTCCTCCCGCGCGGTAATTTATGCATCCAAAGAAAAAGACTTTGCAGAACGAGCGAGGGCGGAGGTATTGAAATTAAAGAAGTCCATTGAGCGTATAGTACCGGATATCAAAAAATAATCGTTCCGGAGCAGAATTTATTTGCAAATATTGGGTTCAACGTATATATTTACCCGCATTTTTATGGGCGCTTAGCTCAGTTGGTTTAGAGCGTCTCGTTTACACCGAGAAGGTCCTTGGTTCGAATCCATGAGCGCCCACCGTGAAAACCCCGAGTGAAATCGGGGTTTTTTTGCTAAAAAATTACTTGCAAAACGCGGTAGAATGTAGTATAATGACGCCTCTAAAAAGGGCGCGTAGTTCAATTGGTTAGAGCACTGCCCTGTCACGGCAGAAGTTGCGAGTTCGAGCCTCGTCGCGCCCGCGAAATCTAAAAACCCCGATTTATCGGGGTTTTTCTGTTAATACGAGGTTTTAAATGGAGGAAGTAATCCAGAGGCAGGCTTCGTCGTTTCGATACGTCCCGCTTTATGAAGAGCGGATGCGATCTTCTAATCGAATAACGTGAACCCGAACAAAATTGTCAGATAGTAACGCCATTCTTTGCCGTTTTTAATTTTTTGCCTTTCTTTGTACAAGCCCGCTCCACCGGGAGAACCGTCATACTTGGAAACGAGCGGTCCCAGGGTTGTAAATTTGTCCAGGCCGTAGGCTGCATTAAATGTAACCCGCGTTGGATAAACAAAAAAGGAATAAAACTCCATGCGTAATTCCCCGCCAATAGACTTCTTAAAGTCTATGCCTTTGCTCCATGCGTCACCGTATCCAAAGTAAATACCGCCGAATATTTTATCGAGATAGAGATTGGCGAATTTTGAATCTATATGTTTCCATATTGGAAACCGATAAGTAGTGTTCAGCAGCGCTAGTTTATTTCCCTCAATGCTATAGAACGAATATCCTTTTAGCCCTGCGAGACCGCCGCCGAAAAAATTGAAAAAACTATCAACTTTGTTTGGAATAATACCGCCTTGAAAAGAGAGTTCCAGTGTGTGATCCTTGATCGGTAATTTCAGATATTCGTTATAGGTTCCCTCCACGCGGTGATAATGGGCCTTGTCGTACAGGGTTTCATACGTCCCGGCGCTGGCGTTGAATGCAAAACCAGAGATCAGGTTGTCCAGATTATAACTGTATTTAATGTTCCCTTTTCTTCCGACGCGCGGATTGATCTCGCCATCAACTGAGGGTTTGAGCGAATTGAATTTCCAGTCTGTGGAAATACCATTGCCATAATAATATTTTATAAAGCCCGTTGCGGGGATCGTTACAATCTCCACACCGTTAAACTCCCGATGTTCCGATATTTTGACATAAGACTCAGCATGCACATAATTCAGACGAAGATCCCTGGGTTCAAGTAAGCTAAAATCCGCGCCGGCGTCAACCTCGCGCAATTCAAATGTGTTCTTTTGAATAGATTCATACACAGGATCAGGATCATTTGACGGATCGCTGTTTTCTTTGAACGTTCGTGAGCGGGTAAGGTTGTACAATTCAAGAAATAGAGTCGGGCCAAATCCGCTGAATTCAAAGATACCGAATAAATCTCGGTCAAGATCAGGGATATTAAACATCGCGCCGCCAAAGAAAGAGGATTTAGATAAAACGTCGCTGGAATAAAAATATAATCCGGGCTTAAATGTGCCGTAATCAATTCGTAACACGGGTAGAAAAGAAAAATCAAGAAATTGAGTTTTGTAACGGGAGATCGAGTCAAATGCCGGAAGCGCCGTGTCGTCATAACTCTTTGGGTATTTAGGCCAACGCTGGGGATAATTCCGGTTCAATTCTTCTGGTTGCGCTTCAGACAACGTGATCTTTTTAATATTTGGGTTTGACGTTGAATACTGAGCATGGTTAGTATCTATTTCACGGATAAGTTTAATTTCGCTTATTGTGAAGCCGGCGTCTTTGTAAAGTGTGAATATTAGGTTGTCTTTTTTGGAAGCGGAAGGATAGAATGCCCCACCCAGAACATTGGTGACCAATTGTTTTTCTTTCGACTCCAGGTTCAGCCGATAAACATTATAAATTCCAGTCTCATCGGAAGAATAGTACATATACTGTCCATCAGGAGACACGGAGGGTGAACGCTCGTCGTAATGATGATTGGTTATCCATTGAATATCGCCGGATTCGACATCGAGCACGGCTATATCCCGCCCGTCGTCAATTGATGAGTCAAAGAATAGTTGTTTCCCATTGGGGTGAAACGAAGGGCGATAAATTTGCCGCCCGTTATGATAATTTGTTAATTGTAAATAGGATAATCCTTTTTTCAAAAAATTTATACTGTCGAATTCTTTGTTTAATATTGACAAATCGGAAGGAATGTCCTTAATGAGGATAAGATTATTATTTCCGTCTGAATTAACAACTGCCGCAATACTTCCTCCCGTCGGTGAAAATACGGGCGCAGATGCCCTGAGAGAGGACGTCAGTCGATACTCTTTGTTCTTATGGATGTCGAAAACATAAATATCATTTACCTGGAAGTGATACTTATTGTCAGGCAAATTCTTTGAATAAACCAATTTAGTTCCATCGGGTGACCATGAAGCAGGGCCGTCAACGTCGTTCATTATTTTCCGCGCCGACTTCAACGATAGATCATAGAGATAGAGTGAAGTTTGGCTAAGGTAATCATGGTCGGTATTGGTTATGTAAACGAACTTTGAGCCGTCCGGTGAAAAGGCGGGGTAAAAGTTGGCCGTTCCTTCATTTGGAAATATGGTGCCTTCGGCCACATTGGTCTGTATAAGATTTGTTTCATTCTGATAATGCTTCTCGATATTGGTTCGCCAGTCGCTGTAAAGTGAGTCCAGAGAACGTCCTGTTGCCTTTTGTACCGCTCCTTCGAATGAGGTCGTAAGATTACGCGAAAAGCGGCAGATTGTCTCTAACGACTCATCGCCATAGACTGATGCGATATACGTTACAAATGCATAACCGCTGTTGTAAGCAGACTCATTGCCAATACTGTTCTTCCCAAAAGTTCCCATGGAATTCAGACTAAGTAGTTGGCCCGACAAAACGCGGGAACGAAGAATCATGTCCCGATGTGAATCCCAAAATTCATAATCGAGATGTTGTATCTGATATTGTGCAACACCTTCTGCAAACCAGACAGGCAAAGCTACACCCGCGATCGGGTAGGACGCAACAATATTTGGGAAGCCCCGAAGAACATCCTGGCGTCTCTCTTTTTCGTATCCGATGTATTGGAGATAAAAACCGGGGACCTTTCGTGAGAATTTCATCGCGGCCTGCAGCGATATCATATGGACAAATTCATGTGTAATAACATTTCTCAGCCAGTTGTGATTTCCTCGTAATTCAAAATCGAGACTGGATGCCCAAATTTCAATTTTATTATCATAATAATATGCCCCGCCGTTGGAATAATCGTCGGTGTCACGAATGATAAAATGAACACGATCAGGCTTATGATTGTATAATTGCGTTACGGGACCATATATTTCTTCAGCGATCTTCGCGACAAGGTAGGCGGTACGTTCAGGGCCTTTTACCATAGCGGCATGATCGCTCATAGGCATGTCGTGATAATGTACGTCAAAATGCTCCGTTCTGATCGTAAGCCAATTCAATTCACCGTGCGACCACGACTCCGGCTGTGCGGAGAGACGATCTGGACAGTAGAAAAAAAAGCATAAAATAATGAATTGAAAAGCGAGACGGAACATGATGCTACTTTTTTTTAAATTTAATTTCCAGCCAGCCGTTGTTATATTCGGCGCCTTCAGTTTGGAGCAGCGATAAGGAGTCCGGCAAAACAAATGAGCGCATCTGGTTTCCAATGCCGATGATCAATTCATTTCCCCGTGTTGTCACATCAATTTTATTATTCTCGATAAAGGGGACTTTAATCGCAAATATTTTCTCTTTTTTCGTAGAATAAATGCGAATTGGTTTATCTGAATAGAATACATCAGTTGGGTCACGATCCTCATAAATCATCTTACCGAGTTGGCTGAGTCTCGATATACCTATTACCTCGTCTTTGAGATAGGGAACTTCTGTGATTGGAAGAGGAGAAAAATTGTCATAAATCATTTTTAAATACTTTTGCTGGGTAACTTGCCAATCCTTGAAATAACCCTTAAGGCCGTCCTTTGGAATCACGCGGTTGATAATGATCTGATCCGTGATCATGCCGAATAGATTGAGGTAAGTCCATGCGCGCTGTGATTCATTTATTACCATTTTTTCCGGATTTAGTACTATACGCGTTGATGTGAGAGATTGATGCTCAAATAGCCTGCGCATATCGAGTAACTTTTCAAGAACAAGTTCCCATGAGTGGGTAACGTTTTCAGGCGCAATCACTGCGCGGAGAGATTTTGACATTTTAGATGCTGGGCGGATCACGGGAGAGACGATGTATTTTTCAAGATAACGGGTAATTTTTAATGCCATGGATACGATCTGTGGTAAACTGAGAAGACGCAAACTTTCTCCGGTTGGCGCCATGTCAATGATCAAAACCTCGTAGTTTCCTGAATCATAAAATTCTTTGATGCGAAGTAAGCTGAATACATTGTCCATTCCGGGAATTATGGCTAACTCGCCTGCGATGGCGTCATCGGCGCCGAGAGTAACGATCAGAGAAGAAAGATAATCTTTGATCTGACCCCAGTTATTATCCAATTCATGAAAAGCATCGATTTCTATTCCGTCAAGATTTGTTGCAATGTTTTGAACGGAGTGCGTTAGATTAATTTGAAATGTGTCGGATAAGCTATGCGAAGGATCGGTACTGATAACAATGGTTCGATAACCAAGGGCGGCGGCGTGAAGCGCCGTAGCGGCTGCAGT
Source organism: bacterium (assembly GCA_008933615.1). NCBI lineage: Bacteria > bacterium. The sequence continues at coordinate 70,705 of WBUR01000011.1, forward strand.
TGTTGTTTTACCGACTCCGCCTTTCCCTGAAAAAAAAATAATTCGTAATTTTTTCAAACGTTCAACTCATTGCTGTAAAATGGACAACATGTCTTCTTCGACGGACTTGGCAGGGTGCTCGGTAATACGGCCTATTTCATTGTCATTTCTTAAAAAAACCATAGTAGGAACGCGTGAAATGGAATATTTTGCGGTTAACTGTGCTTTATCTTTTTTTGTTCTGTCCACTCCGTAGAGTGTGTAAGTCAAATTGGCTGCTCCAGCCAGATCCAGTGTTTTGAGAAAAAAAGATAAATTTCTTTTGGAATCGCCGCACCATGTTCCAAGAAAGATCTTGATGTGAATGTTTTCTGTAAATTGTCTCAGCGCGAGAATAACGGAGTCATTCGGAGTATACGATTCATAATTTGTTTTAAAGATAGGAAATTCTGCAAAAAGTTCAGTCTGAGTGATCGTGCCAATAAGCATTGGTTCGTCATTGATAACTTGCTTATGTGAGACATGAGTTGCACAGGAATGCAATGTCAGAAACATCGGTAGCGAAAATAGAATTCGGAATGTCATTCGTCCTTCGCCTTTTTACGTCCGGTGATCATGGAAACCCAAATACTGATTTCATAAAGGATTATCATAGGCGCGGCCACAACGAATAAAGTAATCATATCCGTCGTGGGAGTAACGATGGCGGCGACAACAAGGCAGGCAATGGAGGCATGGCGCCAATACGTTCGCAAAAATTTATGATTCAATACGCCTATTTTAGTAAGGAAGAAAGACAATACGGGCAATTCAAAAGTAAGGCCTGTGATGAGCATGAATCCAGATACGAAACTCAGATACGCATCCAAATCGATCATATTTTCTATAATAATACCGAGTTCCTTATCTATATCGCCCATGGTCAAGAGAAAATTCAGCGTTATTGGAATGACAATCAAAAACGAGAAAAGCGCGCCTATAATGAAACAAATTGTCGCGGAAAGAATAATCGGAATGGCATAACGACGCTCTTTTTTTCTCAAACCGGGAGAAATAAAACGCCACAATTGGAAGAGAATAATGGGTAAGCTGAGTATAATTCCGCTGATCAGTCCAACCTGAATTTTTACCATCATCAATCCCTGAACCTGAGTAATAACGGGACGCATCATCTCGATGGGCGGTTTGATATTCGGAATGAGCATGGGCGGATACAGCAATAACTTAATAATAGAATTGCTGAATACAAAGGATACCATCATCATGACAAGCACCGATAATACGATAAAAATCAGCCTGCGCCGCAATTCTGCCAGATGATCCAAAAACGACATCTGGATGTGATTGGGCTCGCTCTCGGCGAGTTCAGGGCTATTTTTTTCGGCTTCAGACATAGGTGTGTTTCAATGGATTATTCGACTAAAAAAGCCGTTCGTATTTTTCTTTTGAAAAAGGGGTGTGTTCTTTTTTAAACCAGTAGGACGGTAATTTTCTATTTATTTTTTTGTCCAAGATGTCATTTCTGATCAATCGCATAAACAGTCCGATGGGGGCGAACAAAATAAAAAACATTATTGTCAATATGATGCGCGATACGAAATAGCCGATGACAATTGAGAGAATCGTCATGCCCTTGTAAAGCGGAATTAGAAGAGTAGTAGTGGCAAAGGCAGTTAACATCATCAAACCGCCACTAGCGGCGAACCAAACCCATAGCTCACTATGTTTATACCATAACCAAACCCCAATTACGGTCAGGATCAACGAAAAAATTATTCCAAATTTCTTTACAGTTTTTGTATCGCAAACCATTTCATGAATTTCGTACCGGATGTCTTTAATAATATCTTTCACTTGTTCACCCTTCTTGATAAGTATTTAATAGCGAAGTGTTTTTTTAATCGAGTTCGAATTCTCTCATCCATTCTTTATTATCATCCATGGGCTTCTGATCGGCTTTTTTCAAAACATAGTTTCCTAAAACGAGGTAATCCATTTCAGTTCGCATAAAGCAGCGGAATGCGTCTTCTGGTGAACAGACAATCGGCTCACCTCTGACATTGAAGGACGTATTGACGATGACCGGACATCCTGTTTTTTTATAAAACGCATGTATGAGTTCGTAATAAGCACCGTGCGTGTCTTTGTGAACCGTTTGTACTCGAGCTGAATAGTCAATGTGCGTGACAGCCGGAATTTCGGATCGGGGGATATTAAGTTTTTCAATCCCGAATAATTTTTGCTGTTCTTCCGTCATTGGAATTCTTTTCTTGTCGACCACATCGGCAACTAACAGCATGTATTTACTATCATGATCCATATCAAAATATGCGCCCACATGTTCTCGCAGCACGCTTGGAGCAAAAGGGCGAAATGATTCGCGGTATTTGATTTTGAGATTCATCACAGACTGCATTTTAGAGGAACGTGCGTCGCCGATGATACTACGCGAACCGAGGGCGCGCGGGCCAAATTCCATACGCTCCTGAAACCATCCTACGACTTTTTCGTTCGCTAGTTCGCCGGAGATTTGTGTAATCATTTCTGTTCGGCTTAGCTTCTGAAAGGGAATAGAATTGCCAGCGAGAAAAGACTCGATATATTCGTCGGAAAAATGAGGTCCCAGATAAGAGCCGTGCTGTGTATCGTCAACTTCATTGCAAGTTCTAGGATTCTGGAGATATTGATACCAAACGAAGAGTGCCGCTCCCAGCGCGCTCCCGGCATCGCCTGCCGCAGGCTGTATCCATATATCCTCAAATATATTATCCTTGAGTAATTTGCCGTTTGCAACACAATTCAGCGCAACTCCGCCGGCTAAACACAGTTTTTTTTGTCCGGTAACCTTTCTGATGTGTTTGGCCATTCGGAGCATGATTTCCTCGGTTACCACCTGAACGGATTTTGCGAGATCCATTTCACGCTGAGTCAGCCAGGATTCCGGCTCACGCGGCGGCCCGCCAAACAACTTATGAAATTTGGCGTTGGTCATCGTAAGGCCTGCGGCAAAATTAAAGTAGTCCATATTTAATTTAAAACTGCCGTCCTCCTTGAGGTCAATAATATGCTTGTATATCAAATCAACATATTTCGGTTCTCCGTAGGGCGCCAGCCCCATGACCTTGTACTCGCCGGAGTTTACTTTAAAGCCCGTATAATAAGTAAAAGCGGAATAGAGAAGGCCTACAGAATGCGGAAAATGAATTTCGAAATCGATAGCCAATTGATTTCCTTTAGCGACGCCAAAACTGGTGGTCGTCCATTCGCCGACACCATCGATCGTGAGAAAAGCAGCCTCTGAGTAGGGCGAAGGAAAAAAAGCGGCTGCGGCATGTGACTCGTGATGTTCAGGGTAGATGATCTTACCCTTAAATTCCTTCAATTCGTCCATAATGAGTTCCGGCATCCATAATTTTTTTCGGATCCATTGCGGCATAGCTTTCATGAAAGAATTAAGGCCAAATGGCGCATAAGCGAAATACGTTCGCAGAAGGCGCTCGAATTTGACCAATGGCTTTTCATAAAAAGCTACGTAATCGATCTGGCTTAGAACAATGCCGGCATGGTTTAAACAGAAATGAACCGCATGATGCGGAAAATTGTCATCCTGTTTTTTCCGTGTAAACCGCTCTTCTTGAGCCGCTGCTATGATTTCACCGTCCTTTATGAGTGCTGCCGCGGAATCATGGTAAAAACAGGAGATGCCGAGAATGTACATATGTTTCCTAATCAACTTTAATGAAATGATCTGTGCTAATATCAATTTGTACTAAGAAATACATTGACGTTTCGTCACGATTTCTAATGTGTTTTCGATTCAGAACGTTGTCTAATCCAATCCTGGCTTGTCCAAATATATATTGGTTATGCCGGTACAGAACTCCAAGTGATACTGCAAGAGTTTTTTCGACAACTCCCGACGGGAAGGACAACTTTACAAACGTTGAATCTTCGAAATCATTGGATGCCAAATTGCGTTCGCCTTGTTTGGCGAAAGTTGCATCCAGATCAAAAATCCATTTGGGTATTGGAAAATATTTAAGATTCAAATTCCATGATTCGCGGTCGTTTGATTCATTCCCCAAACCTCTGCCTTCATACGAATACGACTGCCATGGGCGCTTTTGTTTTACATTATAAGTGTAACTGCCGACATTCTCGTATTGTAAAGTCGAGTGTGTGTTCTGAACAAGAATATCGTTTCCTTGAACGGCAAACAAAAACCCAAGTCGGTCTGAAGAAGTCTTACGGTTCGGCGCGGGATCATTTGGCCCGTCCAAAATAAAATCATCAATGAGTATTTGACCCTTAAAATTAAATTTTCGCAGAGGAATAAAAAAGTCAAAAGCCAGGTTTTCATTCGCTTCTTTACCGTCATTAGTTTGCGCATTCATAAAAATACCGAATGGATTCATGTAAGAAAATTCAATAGATTGATTGGGTCCACCATAAACAACTGTTTCAGAAAACCCAAGATTGATACCGTTATTGAATTTTAAATCTAACCGATGAGCAGAAAAATAACGCTCCGCTGTGAGACCGCCGGATGCAACAGCATTTAGTTTTGCAAAAGTGCTGTGAAATGCGATGTGTTTCGTTTCAAAATTTAATCCAATTTGATCATAGGTATAAGGGTTATCTGATAAAATCAAACTTTGATTTGAAAAAGGAGCCCAATTGTGAGAAGTCCTGCCTATAAAAAAACCTAATTGACCGAATTTAAATATCCCATAGCCGTCTTCCAGTCGTGCTGCAATCCAATCCGCTTTTCTTCCGGAATACGTTGGATCGCTAAGTAATCCATTGTCAATCCGGCCACGCAAGAAAACGCCAAGATGATTCATGGAGTATGAGATTTCCGGATTAACAAAAAAGTCGGATTCAAAATGATTATCTTGGTAATAGTTCGAAGTTCCAGATGATGTTTTCACTGAGACGGCAACTTCCCTGTTATTATCAGAATCCAAAAAAGTAATCTCAGTTGCAAATTCTTTTCGCAGCAGTTCTATCCAATATTTTTCAGCCGGGGTAAGAGTTTCATTTTCGAGATTAATAAGTGCCTTTGCAAGATCGGCTCTATTATAAGGTTTAATCGAATAATACAAATCCTTCAGGTAACCGCGATCCTGAAGCAGTTGAATGTAAGTGTACGCCCAATGATCCGTATACAATAATGTTGACCCCATGTTCTCAGATGAAGACGGTGATTTATCCTGGGCAATAACATGCAAACAGGAAAACAAAAAAATATGAGATAAAAAATGGAGCACTCTATTAATCATCTTTATCATTTCGACTTGCGGCGGACGTACTGTCTGCTTTCTTATCATCAGTATTTTCATCATCATCAACAGGCACTTTTGCGTAAGAAAGGAATCTTACAAAAACGAATGCGAACATGCCGACAAAAAACAATACCCCCATGATAAATTTATTAGACTTGTTAAACGCGGCAAACAAAAAAGCCATCGAAGCAAAGAACAAACAGATTACATAAAGTACGATTACGGTTTTCTGATGGCTATATCCGTAAGAAAGTAATACGTGGTGGATGTGTTCTCTATCCGCTGTAAAAATATTTCTCTTTGCTTTGGCACGCCGTACAATAGCAAGCGCAGTATCTAAAACAGGGTATCCTAAAGCTATAAAAGGAACTAAAATAGCGAAGCTCACGGCAGATTTCTGCGAACTGATCAGCCCTAGTGCTGCAAGGACGAGGCCTATGAACATGCTGCCCGAATCGCCCATAAAAATTTTCGCAGGATAAAAATTATGCCTCAGGAAACCTAAAATACTTCCGGTTAGTCCAAAGCTTAATAATGCAACATAGGATTTGTCCAGATATAGCCCGATTAGAAATATCGTCATAGCCACGATCAGTGACACGCCCGAAGCAAGTCCGTCTAATCCGTCAACAAGATTAATGGCATTGATTACGCCGATTACCCAAAGAATAGTTAACGGATAACTAAATGCTCCTAGTTCAAAAGCTCCGCCGAATGGGTTCGATATGGCTTCAATATTGAAACCAAAAATAATAAGTATGACTGCGGAAAAAACCTGCGCGGCCAATTTGATCCAGGGGCGTATATTATAGATGTCATCCACGGCTCCTACGATTACAATAAAGGTAGATGCAACTAAAAGCCCGAGGATATTCATTTCTTTTTCTTCGAAAAAACGAGGGTACCCGAAATAAGCAATGATCAACGATATGCAAAAACCGACGTAGATGGCAATACCTCCCAGACGCGGGATTGCACGTGTGTGGACTTTACGCGCATCCGGTTTATCCAGAAACCCCCGCTCAATTAGCCTATCTTTTATGTAAGGCGTCAGAAAAAAAGAAATGCCCAATCCGGATATAAACACAAAGATGTAAGCAATCACTTTAGACCTCTGCTTTTTGTGTGGACGGTTCAGATCTTATCACAAGATCGTCATCTCGCCATGTAGCAGGAAAATGATAATCTGTATTTATTTTGAACATCTTTTTTGCTAAGACCAATAATGCAAATTGGGGTAAAGCCATCATTCGAGGCGCCCTAAATGGTTGTTGAAACAGGCGAAACAGCCACTCCAGATGTAATCGAAGCATCCACGCCGGCGGGCGGGGGACATTACCTGTTATGGCGTCGAAGCTGCCGCCCACACCCATACAGACAGGAATAATGACAACGTCTTTTTTGCTTCGACTTCGGATCATTTCAATCCAATTTTCCTGAATCAACGCACCCATGGCAACGAAAACAATATCCGGTTTTGTTGTCATGATGTCAGAAAGCGTTGCTTGAATGTCATTATCATTCTTGAAGTATCCGTTACGAAACCCGACAATGGTTGCACCAGGATAATCGCGATGAAAAATGTCTTTAGATTTTTCAACCGTTGCTTCTGAACTGCCAAGGAGGAAAACACGATATTTTTTTTCAGAGGCGAGTTTCATAATGTCACACATTAAATCACATCCGGGAATTGCGGAATATTTTATCCCGCTGAATTGCGTCATGGCCCACGCAATGCCGTATGCATCCGGATATAGGAGGTCCGAGGCCGCAATATGCTGCGCCAGGGTTTCTTCTTTTCTGGCTCGGCAAACTTTAATCGGATTCAAGGCCATCAAGTGGTTGGAATTTTTTCGTTCCGTAACCCAACTTGTTACCGTTTTCAATATGTCTTCACGTGACAAAGTGCTCGTCTGAAAACCTAACACGTTTATCGTCTTAGCTGATTTAATCATTGTTTTCTTAGCATTAAACTTTTTTTGTCCAGTCTACTTCAACAATGAAATTGCCGATCGCCAGCGCATGGATCTTACTTTGCGCAAATGCCGTAATGGCTTCTTCCGGAGATCGTACTATCGGTTCCTCATGCATATTGAAACTGGTGTTCACTAAAATGGAATGTCCTGTGAGCTTCTTGTATTCTTTCAGAATATGATAATACGACCGGTTTATTTCCTCAGTTACAATTTGTGGACGGGCTGTTTTGTCAACGTGGGTAATAGCGGGCGCCGTCTCTGAACATTTAGCAGTTACATTGTACGTGACGGTCATGAATTCAGCCGCATAATCGTGTTGTTTGTCGTAGTTGACCAAATATTCGTGCGCATCTTCTTTTAGCAGGACCGGAGCAAAAGGCATAAATTCCGTGCGGTTCAATTGTTCGTTCAGCCATGCATTAACCGTTCGATCCTGACAATGATACAAAATCGAACGATTACCAAGCGCGCGGGGTCCGTATTCCATTTTTCCGTTGAATCGTGCGACAATTTTCTTGTCGGCAAGAAGTTTTGCGATGGCGGCTTCGATGTTATCGGGGCGTGAGTATGTGAATCCTGATTTTTTTAGCGCAGTTTCAATTTCAGCCTCTGTATAATCCGATCCGAGATATACAGTTTGAAAACGATACGGTTTAAAATTGGAATGATTTTTTGCATAGATCTCGAACGCGGCTCCAGCGGCTAAACCGCCGTCACCCATGTTGGGGAAAACGTAAATTTCTTCAGCGTTTGTCTTTTCCCAAAGATCCTGGTTTAGTTTAACGTTTGCAAAGACTCCGCCGCTTAAGGCGATACGTTTAGCGCCTGTTTTCTTGCACGCATCAACCGCATATTGGCTTATCATTTCCTCAAAATTGCGTTGAATGCCGGCAGCAACGTCCTCTCTGGAATAAGGTTTTAGTAATTTTTCGAGAATGCGAATTTCAGCCTGAAGCCAGCCTCCCTTGTTGACAAAACTGAATTTTTTCGAATCGTAAGAAATTCGTTTGGCGAAAATATCTTTGGTTGCGTCTGCATTGCCGAAAGCGGCTAATCCGGTCACTTTACCTTCATGCCGTAGGGCAATGAACCCCAATATATGTGTAACGTAACAATAATAGAAGCCTGGAGAATGATAGGCGGGTATTGAATTGATCAATTGCATTTTACCGTCTTTACAATCGTAAATGCGGGAACACCACCCGTCGCCGCTCGCATCCAACGTCAATGTTAAACAATCGTTCCACCCGGAAGTAAAATAGGCGCCCGTTGCATGGGAAAGGTGATGATCAACAAAATGCGTCGGAGCGGTGATGTTATGCTCTTTTAACTTATTCTCAATTTCAGACGTACCGCGAAAAATTGAGCTCTCAAAAACCTTTCGAGTAGCTTTTGTTCCAATCCCAGTGCCCATAAGTATTCCGGTGAGAGGCGTATTACTTAGTTCCGCAAAAAATGTTCTAAAAAAACCGACCGATTCATAACCGAATTCCAAAGGCTTTGCCCGCGTTGAACTTGTTCCGGCAATCGCAACGGCGTCAATTTGTTCAGCGCGAATATTTGCCGATCGCAAGCACTCCGGAATCGATAAATCGGGGAATCCCCAATACATTTTTTTTCGGTTGAGGCGTTCTTCATTGATGGCCGTAACGATTTTTCCGTCAACGATAATGGCAGCACCTGCATCGTGCCCCGTGCTGAGTCCGAGAATAATCATGCAACTCCTTGATTCATTTTTTCATCATATACACAATAGGTGAGGGCATGGTACATCCATGCCTGCGACCATCGCATATAGGAAATCTTATTAGTAAAATATTTTCTTTTCTGAAAATAGAAAAAACCTTTTTCATCCTGCATATGCTGAATTACCCAATGCATCAATTTGTTTCGAATCGCCTCGGCCTGCGGATGAAAACGCTTTAATTTTGTAAGCGTTAGGAGGCCTTGTGCCGCGCTGTGAATATCAATCGGAAATACGCGATCGTGAAAATACTTCGGCGTACCGTTCTCAAGAAAAAAATGATTGATAAAAAAATCAAAACCTATAGTGAGATTTTTTTCAAACTCCTTGTCGCCGGTTGAATCAATAAAATGTTTCAGCGATTCCAAAACAAAACCGGTATGAAAACTGTCTATCCATTTCTGGATATTCGTCTCTGCATAATTCCATGAACCGTCGGCTTTTTGATACTTCATAACGTATCCAACGGCGCGTTTGGCTGTTTGTCTTAATTGCTCTTCACGTGTAAAAGAAAAAACTCGGGCCAACAGCCCGGCGCCAAGAATATTGGCATTATGAACTTTTAACTGATCAATCGGGGTGTAGCTGAAACAAATAAAATCACCATCTTCTGAACAGTGCAAATCCTTCAAAATAAAATCACACGCTCCGCGAGCGACGCGTAAATAGTTCTCGTATCCGGTTGCTTCGTATGCATCCAAAAAAGCATGCGCTACGTAGGACGTATTGACAACGGTCGGAGTGTATTTTGGAACGAAAAACACACGGCTTTGCCAATCGAAATTATAACCCCAGCAATTCCCAGAATAACCTTTACTGGATAATTGAGATAATAATGTAGTCAAAAATCCGAGTTTTTTCAAATAGTTTTTATCGGATGTGACACTCCAAAGGTGGGATGTTGCTGATAATAAAAGGCCAAGACCTTTTGGATTGTAGCCGCGTGGCACCAATAAAAGGGGACGTAGGTTCAGGGGTAAAATTTTTAGGGCTTGAATGAACGCAATACGCAAGCTCTTGTTTTTGAAGGACAATGCAGATAATAGAGGGGAATTCAAGGCGTCATAACAGTCGTAACCTTGATATTTTTCCTTTTCGATATAATTTTCTAAAGAACGAAGAGAATCAAGCGCGATTTCCATTAATTTTTATTATAATTTGTGTAACTGCTCAGGTATGAAAAATTTAACCACGGAGACACCGAGAACACCGAGTTTCACGAAGTCATTCCTTTGGTAACGCGGCAAATTTTTCAGTAACCAAAGATACTAAATATTCTTTTATGTTTTCACAATGAAAATTGATTAACAATCCTTTGGGTTTTAGTGTCAATTTCAAATATGATAAAAGTTGAGCTTTATACAATGGAATCAACTGCTCGACGGCTTTGAGTTCAACAATGATTACATCGTTAACAAGCACATCCAATTTTAAGCTTCCGCCTAAATCTTTTCCCTTATAAATAACCGGAACATAAACCTGTGACTTTACCAACAATCCTGCGCTTTTCATTTCGTCAATGAGACAAGATTCGTAAACGGATTCAAGCAATCCGGGGCCAAGATGTTTATGAACTTCAATGGCGCAGCCTATTATCTTATAAGAAATCTCATTTATTGACTTCTGCGTAATCATTTTCTCTGTGTTTCTCAGTGTTCTCCGTGTCTCTGTGGTGAGTAGTTACGATTTTTCACGAAAAAGGGATTCCTGTAAGCTTTCCGTATGAATCCGCGATAACCCGTTGAGAAATTCTTGCCTATTATCAAGGCTGATATCCACCGGGATTCCCAATGACAAAGACTCAAGTATTTTTAAAGTAGCGATGGTTACATTTACAGATTCCTGCAGGGAAATAGGAGAAGGAGAGCCGGTCAGGACGGATTCGATGAAAACATTCAATGCAAACTTATAACCTTTATCCTGCTTAGACCCGCCGAAGCTCCGCGTTTTTCCATTTCTCGAAAAGGTGACTTTGCAAAAATCATCGATAACAGCAACCGAATTCTCATTAAATATTTCGATGCGCTCTTTTGGAAATGATTTATCGCCCGATGCCGTATAAATGATCGACGCAATCGACCCGTCCCTGTATTTGAACGTAATACTTGTATTGTCTTTTCCCATCATATCATCCCGGGTTGACGTGACCACCTCAGCATACACCTTAATAGGAGTTGATCCGATGAGATAATTTATCAGATCAACAAAATGGCACACTTCGCCGATAATACGTCCTCCGCCTTCCACGGGATCCTGAGACCAGTGTTCTTTCGGAACAAAGCCGGCATTGACGCGGTAGGTGACAACGCAGGGTTGGATTTTTTTAGAGAAAAATTTTTTTGTTTCGACCACCGTGGGCGCAAAACGTCGGTTGAACCCAACCATGACCCGCGGCGAATGAGTTTCTGCTGTTTTGATGATATCCAGCAATTGTTCATAATTCAGTGCCAAGGGTTTTTCAACAAACACGGCTTTGTTTTGTTTCATTGCAGCTATAACATATGGCGCATGAAGATGATGGCGTGTTGTTATGAAAACACAGTCGATATCGCCGTGTTGAAGTATTTCGTTGTTGTCGGTCGTGGCGTTCAAGAATTTGAATTTTTTTGCCGCATTGGTTGACGTCAGGCCCTTCGACGTAGAAACCACTGACAAAAGTATTCTTTTGTCCTTTTTAAGCACGGGCAAAAGATAATTTTGCGCAAAATTACCCGCGCCGATGAAACCGACACGAACAGTTGGAGTTGGGGATGCTGAACCGGAAGTTTCGTTAACAATGAAATGTTTTTGAACCGCGAACTCACGGCGATGATCATATTCGAGCAAAATGCCAATAAATTTTTCTTTAGACTTTGTTTTGCCTGTAATCAGTTGATAGGCTTTATTCGCATCTTCGATTCTAAACCGATGCGATGTAATTTTTTTGAGATCGATCTTTTTATCAGAAGTGAGCTGGAGAAACGACTGCATATTTCTATTTTCCGTCCACCGCACGTAACCATACGGATAGTCGAGCCCTTTTTCCTCGTACGACGTGTCATAACGTCCAGGCCCGTATGACCTTGAAAAACGAATATCGATTTCTTTTTCGTAAAAAGGGCTGCGCGGTACATCCGCGGGAACGCCCCCCACGATGACCACGGAGCCTTTGTTGCGCGTGATATCGCCTGCGAGAATGACAGGCAGGTTTGTTTTGGTGGAGGCTGTAATAATTGCGCAATCGACACCATACCCGTCCGTCATCTTTTCGATTATCGGGAGATAATTACCGGCGGTCAGTAATGCATAATCCGCGCCCAATTCTTTTGCAAGGCTGCATGCGTCGGAGTCAATATCAAAACCGGTCACGATACACCCGGAAGCTTTGAGTATCTGAACCGTGATCAGTCCTATTAACCCCAATCCTATGACGGCAACTTTTTCTCCGACAACGAGTTGTGCCTGTCTGACGCCTTGCATAGCAATCGCGCCTAAAGTGGTGAAAGCGGCTTCATCCAACTCGACCGAGACTGGAATTTTAACGGCAAGATTGCGCGGAACAAAGATCGTTTCAGCGTGGGACGCATATCCCTGCCCTGCGCAAGCCACACGGTCGCCTACGGCAAATTCGTCCACATCCGGAGCTACTGCTGTCACAACGCCAGCGGAGCTGTATCCCATAGGCACCTGCGTATCTAATTTATTTTTTACCAGGCGAAACGTGCTGAGCAATCCTTCCCGTTTTGCGACAGCCATGACCTTTTTAACCAGATCAGGGCGGCTTTGCGCCTTGCCAACCAGTGATTTTTGCGCCGTCTCGACGGTGGTCTTTTCTGTGCCGGAACTAATCAGTGAAAAAACATTTCGAACCAATATGCCGCCCGGCATTAATGACGGCTCCGGCACGTCCTCCACTTTTAGTTCGCCGCTTTTGTAATTTTGTATAACCTGAAGCAAGGGTTAATCTCCGACTTTTTGAAGTTTAACGAAATAGATCATGCCGAATAGGCGGTAAGTTGACAATTTTTTGAAAAAATTAAACTTGGAGTACGGTGTTACGTAATACAACGAATCAATTTTTTTTAGATTGGTGGTTTCACATAGGTTATCAAATTCATCAGGCACATATTGATTTTTTTGAAATGCTAAGTAACCGGTTTTGAGATTAAAATAGGGGCTAATCATTTTCTTTAGCGTGAAATAAAGTTTCTCCGCTATTCTCATCAAACTTTTTTTATTTGGAACCGATACGATGGCTATGCCGTCGTTTTTAAGGACTCTTCTTATTTCTCGAATGGCTTCAATGTCTTTATCAAGCCATTCAAGAACACTGACGCAAGTAATGACGTCAAAATAGTTGTCTGGAAATTGCAGGTTGGTCGCGTCACCAATACTTAGTATTGCCTGTAAATTCCGCGACTGTAAGTAGCTATTAGCTTGCTGAATCATGTTTTCAGAAATATCTATTCCAAATACGGATGACCTTTGTTCACAAAAATAGGAGCTGATCATACCGCTTCCGCAACCAATGTCCAGAACCATCTTGCCTTTCAACTGGATATCGGAAGTCAATTTTGTGATCTTCTCTAATCGCTCCGAAAACAGGTTACTTTTGCTATAATTCTTATTCCAATTCCCTGCTAAAGTATTGAAATAACCTTTGATGTCCGATGTATCTGCCAATATGATCCTAGAACAATGTATAGATGAACGGCGCAAGTCCTGATCCTTGTGCAAATACCAATAGTAATCCAAACAGCACTAAAACAATGACCATCGGAATCATCCACCATAATTTTTTCATCCACAAAAAGCGGATCAATTCGCCAAGTATGCCTAACTTACTTACAAAACCCATTTCTATTCCTCATTTACGTTATGTTCTCAGGGCTTAATTCCTTCAACATGAAGTCCGCCCCGGGTATCTAAAATTTCGACATCAGGCAATCGTCCTTCTCTAAACGACCTTTCCTCAATTTGAGTGAAGCCTGCTGCCATTAGCATTTTCTTCATTTCGTCGAAATTATACATCCAGCGATGATTACTATATGCACTGAGGTAGCCACTGGATGAATTAGTCACATATTTTTCAATTGGAAGTATATCACCGCTGTCATAACAATGCAGAGCGTTACGAATTTTATCAACTTCTTCATCTAAGGAAGGTACGCATATTCGAATTATTCCGCCGTTCTTCATTACTCGAAAACAGTTCTTCAGAATAAAATTACAATGTTCCCGCGATAAATGCTCAAAAAAATGTGACGAATAAATGTTGGGTACAGTGGCGTTTGCAAATGGAATACCGTATTTGAAGTCGAAATGAATTATTTCCGTAGACTTTAGTTTTGTGATGAATGTGTTAACATCTACATTTTTAGAAGTATTCTGAAATCTATACATAAGCTTAATTATCGGTCTCGGCATATTCTTGACAACAACGGAAACGCCACCGTCAATGCCAATCCAATTGGAGGGGTTATCAAGGCCGCATCCAAGGTTGATTCCAGTATAACCTGCTTTAAACCCGTAAATTCTATTTCTTTTTAGCTTAAGTAGAAATGGATTTAAAATCTCCCAAGCGGTTAATTTCAACAAATCTTTAAAAAGCATGTCTAATTAAATAAATTGTATTTTACGATACACCAAATAGCTGAAAAACCGTCTTTCCAATTAATCTTTTTTCCTTCTTGATAAGTACGTCCATAATAAGAAATTCCAACCTCATAAATGCGAATATTCGGGATTTTTGCTATTTTCGCCGTAACCTCAGGTTCAAACCCAAAACGATTTTGTTCAAGCTGGATGTTTTGAATAACTTCTTTCCTAAACATTTTATAGCAGGTTTCCATGTCTGTCAGGTTTAGATTCGAAAACATATTTGACAACATGGTTAAGAACTGGTTTCCTTTGTAATGCCAGAAATAGAGTACCCTATGGGCGTCGCTCCCGCTAAAACGCGATCCGTACACGACGTCGGCTTTTCCTTCGATTATGGGTATCAGAAGTTTAGAGTATTCGTTGGGATCGTATTCCAAATCCGCATCCTGAACGACCATGAAGTCACCGGTCATTTGTTGAATTCCTGTTCGAATGGCTGCGCCTTTGCCTTTATTTACTTCATGATAAATCACTTTATCAACCTTACTTTCTAATTCAGTGCTTAGTATCGACCGGGTATGGTCTTTCGAACAATCGTCCACAATAATGATTTCTTTGTCAATGTTTGCATTTTTGTATAGAATAGGAGCATTCAAAACGGCATCAACAATGCCTCGAATAGTCTTTTCCTCGTTATATACGGGAACGATAATTGATAATTTCACTTGGCAACCTCTGTGAATTGACGTGTCGTGCTTTGCAACACTGATAAAGTTTCAGTTACACATTTTATCCACGAAAAAAAATTGACCCTCTCTTTGCCGGCTTGAATTAATTGGCGCTTTAAGCTGGGGTCTTGCAAGATTTTGGATATCGCTCCTGCAAGCTCGTCGACATTTAAAGGATCCACCAATAAGCCCGCATCTTTGATCATTTCCGGAAACGAGTGAACATTGGACGCCACTATCGGAACTCCTGCGGACATAGCTTCAAATAGGGGATTGCCAAAACTCTCGTACGATGAAGGAAATACAAAAATCTCACATTTTTTGTATAGGTACTTAAGTTTGTCATGTCCCAGAAAACCGGGCATAATGACACGTTTCTCCAGTTTCAGATCTTTTATCATATTTCGTAGGCGTTGTTCATAGCTGTCTTTTGTGCTAAGCCCCTTGCCGACTAAAATTAATTGATGTGGAATGTTGTATCGCTTCACGAGATCCTTAAAAGCTAAAATTAATTTATCCTGATTTTTGTATTCCCAGAGCGCAGATACGTAAAGGAAAAAAGGAGCATTAATTCCAAGAGAGTTAAAAACCTCAGCGTATTCGCGTTCATCATATTCTTTTTCGAATAATGAAGTATTTACGCCATGATGGATCACCTTCACTTTAGCCGGATCAGTTTTGATATAATTGCAAATATCTTTTTTAATGTCTTCCGATGGGGCAATGATCTTTTTTGCCCGTCGCGCGGAGCGGGGTGTAAGCCATTTCCGGTACCGTAACCTTGTTTTGTCGATAGCGTATGGATAATGATAATAAAGCATGCTGCGGATCGCTACGGCATAAGGCACCGGACAATAAAAAGAAGCAAAGTTGTTGGGATAATACATAATATCAATTTTATACTTGGTTATCAGTGACGGTAATTTGATATGTTCACCCGCCAATCTGCGAAAAACATTTGCCGAAGTATTTGGGACTGATATTTTTTTAAAGTTTTGCTCCTTTAAGGGCAGGATATCTCCTTCAGCATCACTGACAAAGAAATAAAATTCATTTTCTCTGTCGATTTCCTGCAATGTTCGTGCAAGATTAATGATATAGGTCTGTCCACCGGTATCCTGTGAGATCGCGCCTAAGGCGCAGATGCCTATGCGCATGTAGTCAGTTTTTTACTTTTGTGTATGAATTAGAAATAATGGTCCTCAGGAGCACTTCAGCCGCTCTATAGTTGCCCAGTTCATTCCAGTGTACTCCATTGTATAAATCGGATGTTTCAGGTTTTTGACTTTTGAGCGAATCGAGGAAATTTATGTACGCTATATTTTCTTTTCTGCAAAATTCGGCAAGAATGGCCTCCGGTTTTGATCGATCCCATAAGGTATCGTTCACCTTATATGACTTCTGTGTGGCAGTCCAATTTGGTTCATAAATCTGAAATTTGTCGGGTATAGAGAATAATAAGAAGTCTGAGCCAAGTTTTTCGGTAGTTTTTTTAGTAGCCCTTAATATCTCTTTAGTTATAGTCCATGCTGTGTCGGTCGCAGAGTCGTACGTTCTATCATAAATGCTGAATGAAGCCGGCGCACGGCCCTTTTGCGTAGCCATTTCAGCCGTCTCGACCGAAACGAGGCCAGACGAACCCAGAAACGCCGTCACATTCGGCATCTTGGATAAAACATTATTTAAAATAAACTGATAAATCGCCAGTCCCCGAAACAGGTCTTTGAAAGATTCACTGGACGGCGGTTCGGGTAATGGCATATTTGTTAAAATGAGAGTGTCATTTTGAATTTCAAATTTGGGTTTTGAATAATTACCATATTTATTTTGCGCATTATAATAGACATCATTGGTTGGATAGATCATCATGATCACCAGGTCAGGAGAATACTTATACCCTTCAAGACGATAAAAAAGATATTCCTGATCGTTACTATAACCTCCTGTTCCTGCATTGATTACTTCTATGCGAATAGCATCCTTATAATATTTATTTAGTTGATTCTCTATAATGGTAGTAAACAGCGATTCAAATTCGACGTCATAACCTTCAGTGAAGGAATCTCCTAAAAAAAGTATCCGATAGGTGTTTGCCGGTTTATCATACCCGTAATCTGTACTGCGCAGGCCTTTTGAATTTAACTTTTCATGTATTTTTACATTTCCGCGTTGAAAGTAACCCTCTACATCCGGTTTTTTTTCCCATCCTAGAACTTCGTGGTATTGGGAAAACTTCCTTAAATAGGTTGCGGGTTGAACGCCAATTAACCTCAATCCTATCTCGATAAGTACAAAGGACAGTACTATTCCAATACCTATTGCCAACAAATAAAAGCTAAATTGTCTAATGGTAAATCTCCTTAAGATGCCGGTTTAACAGGGTTGAATGAAATGTTGCGGCTATCGAATAATAGGCAAATACTAAGAATACTCCATATATAAATTCCAAACGTCGTTTGAGAAACGGTATAACCAGTCATACTCATAATACAAAAGCATAGCAGCAAAATTACTGCAAATAGATTTAAACTCTTAAAATGAGGATTCAATGTGGTACTTCTGTTGTTGACTAATTGGAAAAACAAACGTGCCAGCATTATCAGGAAGATAACAAAACCAATAAAACCTGTTCTTACGATAATATCTATATACTCGTTATGCGCCGCTATGCCGTATCCTGTTCCGAATAATTTTTGGTTGATATCCATATTATCAATAACATCAAATGCATCCTGCCACATGTAGATCCGCCCGCCGCCGGCAAATCGAAACAATTTGTCTTGTTTACCGGATCTTTCGTATTCTTCTATCGCGCGGAACTCCTTCCATGATCTTTGTCTAAAATCTTCGTTATTTATTATCCACAAGACGAGAAGAGGGGCAACAATAAGCACCAGGAGATATTTTCTGTAATAAAAAATTACCCACATAACGCCAAATACGAAAACAACCAAATACATGATTCGAGTAAGCGCCAAATAAAGAAATAACAAATTCGCGGCAATCAGCAAAAGGGCAAATAATTTCTTAAAAAAAATCTTTTCCTGCCCTCCACGGTCGTAGTTCAAAAACTGCAGGTAGAACACAGAGACCGTAAAGCCGATGAATGCGTTGATGGACAATCCGCCGGCATCGTGGTAAATGCCTGCGAACCTTTCAACATCCTGACCGATGGTAACATTATAACCCCCGAAGACAAACAAAAAAATTGATAAGATCGTCGGGGTGATAGCGGAATAAAAAAGAGTCTTTATGATAAGCACATCGTCTCCCTCGCGATCAAATACAAAAGGCAGCGCCAGGAAAATGAAGAAGCCGTTCAGCAGTTTAAAAAAATAGGTTAAGCCTCCAAAGACATTCCCTAAAGCAAAACTGTCAAGAAAAATAATAAAAATGCTTATAAGATTTATAAAAATAAAAAGCAGAACGCCTGAATTTCTTGAATTCACTTTGAATATTTTTGGAGTCATTGCGAAATAGACCAGACATAGAAATGGAATGATGAAGCCGGTAATCTTCAGCAGATTTAGTGAAATGGAACCAAAAGAAAATAACTGGGTATCCCAGGCAAGATCGATGATGGGCTTTAAGAATAATAATGCGATGAAGCCCGACCGATAATTTCTCGTAAACAAAAAAAGCAGAGCAAAAAAAGCGATTAAGGAAACT
The DNA here is from genome assembly GCA_008933615.1 of bacterium. Taxonomy (NCBI): domain Bacteria; species bacterium. The sequence goes on from WBUR01000011.1 coordinate 89,666, forward strand.
ATTCCTGTGATTTCCAGATTGATTACTGCCCATAAGCCTACCAACATGATTACAAAAATAAAAAATAATTTCTTTATATTTAACAAATTGGTTTCCATGCGGTCTTACTGAAAACGGTTAGTTGGAAATACACGTAATGAAATTCTTGAAATCACATCTGCGGAAAATAGAATCCAGACCATATGGTAAGGTATAGCATGCCTTGTATGGGACCAAAATAACCAAGAGATCAACACAAATGAGATAATTAGTAAAATAAATATAAAGGAATGGTTCCTCTTTCCGATATTAACGCCTAACCCAATTAAACCCAACAATAACAGCGGAACGTAAGAAAGTGTGTGAATCCACTGGCGAAGTTGAGAGTTTTTGTCCGCAGTATATTCTGTTTTCGGATTGTACGTGAAGCCGAAAAGGCCAAGGTTCTTGTAATACAGCGACTTTGCGAAATCCAAAGGATGTTCACGGATAAACTTGATCGCGTTTTCCATAAAATAGCGGTCTTGTTCGACTGTATTTTTGTGTTTTAGTTCCTCCACATCTGCTTTGGGGATCAAAGAGAACATTCTTCGTTCAATTTTGTCAACGGAGAGGTCTGGAAAAATTGACGGATCGTAAGTAAACTGATTATTGCCCGTCCAAATCGTTCGTCCCGTGGCATCCGAGAGAGAGAGATTATCATATTTGCTATAGTGGAATATAAGCCAGGGTAACAACATGAAAAACGAAATGGCTGCAAAAAAGGACGTGTGAATAAAATGCCGGCGCCGGTTTTGAAAAAGTAAGTAAAGGACTATCAATGGAATAAATAAGATAATGGTCTGGCGTGTCATAAGGGATAAACCAATAAACAGGGCAGAAAAAAAAGTGTCATAAAAGGTACTCGTTTTAAGGCTTCTTAACAAAAATAAAATCCCTAAACACAAAAACGGCATAAATAAATTATCATCGCTCACATTGCCCGCACGTGTAAGGAAATGCGGATACACGCAGGCGATTACGGCAGCTATCGAAGCCGTTTTTGAATCCCATACATACCGGCCTATCAAAAAAATCAGCACAGGTAGGGTAGCACCGATAATAGACTGAACCATGATAAAAAGGAAACTATGGTCGCCAAATAAGAATAACATGCCGGTGTAAAAGAACGTATAGAGCGGAGGCCTAAACGTGATTAAATTCTGAATCAAAACTTCTTTGTTATTAGTATATCTCCAGAAATAGCCATCTCCATTTATTAAATTTTCAGCGAAATCACGAAAGCCATAAGCGCCTCCCAATACTTGATCCACGTACAGGCTGGCCGTCATTCTTAATACAAATCCAACAGCAAAAATCACAATCAAAAACGTTCGCGTGTCCCTGCAGCCAAACAGACTTATTTCCGCTTTAGATGTATCCATTAAGTCTCTGACGCTTTCGGGACTATGGTTGTCTTGAAGTCAATATATTTTTCATAATCATAGTAAGGGATAAAGAGTTTCTGAGTACGATACGTCAATAT